>JAFVBP010000274.1 GCA_017479925.1 Selenomonadaceae bacterium
AAAATTTTGCAGACTGGAGCGAAGTTTTTCCTCGGCGATTGAACCTTCGGGCAGACCGCCGCCGCACGCGAACGACTTCATCATAAAGCCGCCGTCGTAGAGTTTTACCGCAGAAATTTTCATGTCAAGAGACCTCCTCGCGTCAACAATCGGTTGACCGTCAAGCATCAGATCGAGCGTCAATGCGCCCGCAGTTTTGATAAAGTCGCGACGATTCATCAGACTTTCTCCTTGAACGCCGTCGCAGGTTGACCGCACAACGGACAAATTTCGGGCGGATTGTCACCCGTGTGTTCGTAGCCGCAAATCGTGCAGACCCAAACTTTCTGCGCAGGTTGAGCTTCGGCGGGCTGAGCTTCGACGGCTTGAGCGTCAATCTGCTTGAAATCTTTTTTCGGCTGAGCGCAGACGGGACAAGTCCAATTGTCAGGCTCCGCGTCCAAATCGCCGACATATCTGTAACCGCAGCACGGGCACACGTAAACTTTTTGCCCTGCGGTATCGGCGGGCTTGAAGTCGGGCTTGTACTTTTTGAACAACTCGTCGATAACAACGCCGTGATGTTTTTCCTGCGCGGCGAAAGTTTCCATTTCGTCGGCGGCCTTGTCGAGACCTGCGGCGCGGAATTTGTCGGCAAGAGCTTTAACGTTGCCTTCGCCCGCGTATTCGGCGGCACGGACACGGTCAAGCAGTTCCCAAAAATCTTGCGGATACTTGCCGTTGAGCGTCGCGTAAAAGCCCGCGTGAACGGCTTCTTGATTGGCGGATTCGATTAACGTTTTGGCAACGTCGTCAAGACCCTGTTCAGTCGCAAGGCGTGCCAATGCGTAATACATCAGCGTGCCGTTGAGTTCGGCGCGGGCGGCTTCCTTCCTTGGCAATGAATTCGAGTTCGGTGCCTTTCGTCGCGCCGTGAAGACTGACTTTTTCCTTGAACACGGACGCAGGTTGACCGCAGACGGGACATTTTTCGGGCGGATTGTCGCCGACGTGTTCGTAGCCGCAGACGGAGCAAACCCAGCGTTTGCCTTCGGTTTTGGCAACTTCGGGCTTGTACTTGGCAATCAATTCGTCGATAACAACGCCGTGGTGCCATTCCTGTTCGGCGAAAACTTCAATTTCGTCAGCCGCAGAGTTAAAGCCCGCCGCACGAACGGCATCCGCAAGAGCTTTAATTTTCGTCTTGCCCGCGTATTCGGCTTTGGCGACACCCGCTACGAATTGCCAAAAGTCTTGCGGAACTTTGCCGCTCATTGTCGCGTAAAAGCCCGCGTGAACGGCTTCTTGATTGGCGGAGGCGACGAAAGTTTTCGCGACTTCGGGCAAGCCCTGTTCGGTCGCAAGACGAGCCAGCGCGTAATACATCATGACGCCGTTCGCTTCGCCTTGAGCCAATGTCGCAATCGCCGTTTCAAGGTCGGTGCCGCGTGCCAAGCCGTAAACGCTTTCGGGCTTTTTGACGGACGCACTGCGATCAATTTTCGGGTACTCGAAGGCGTAACCGACGCCGAAGTGAATCACCCATTCGGGCTTTTCGGGAATCGGAATCCAGTAGCCGTACGCCTTGCCGAAATTGCCTTCGTAGGTGCAAATTTGCGGCTCGCCCGTGTCGACGGCCTCGTTGCATTTACAACCGCGGTGATTTTCGGGCTTGCCGATTGACGAACATTTGACGCCCGGTTGAAGACCGAGTTCGGCGGCTTTCTTGTTGACGGCGACGATCTCGCGGCTTTTCTGCGTAATCGTCACGGCTTCGGGGAAGTTGTCCCACATCAGGTGAAATGCGCGGATAATGTCTTCGTTGCTCAAGCGAATCACCCCTTAAAATATAATACCTGTAAAAAATAACCTGCCGCGACGAATTTGGCAACGGTTTTGACGAAAAGTTTTACACTTCGCCGAAACTGTAAAGTACGCCGAAAGTTTCAGTTCGCGGCGACAAGTTTCGGTTTGCGGCGATAAACGAAGTCGACGCCGTTTCGGAAGTTGTCCAAGCAAAATTGCATCGTCGCCGCCGTCGACGTCATCATTACGCATTGCGCATTAAGCATTACGCATTAAAAAAACCCGTCGCGAAATTTGCAACGGGTCGGGAAATTTTTTCTGTCAGAGCTGTTGAACGAGCCAATTCTGCTTGCCAATCATGTCGACGAGCGCAAGTTGTTGCTCCGTCCAATACATGTCGGATTCTTCGTCTTGATAATACGTCTTCAGCAGGTCGAAAGTCGTCGGGTCGTCCTGCGCGGCACAAAGAACGTCCTTGAGCCAGGCAAGCCCGTGTTTGGAAACCTGCAAGTCGTGCTTGAGATATTCGACGACGTCCCAAATGACGGGCGCGGCGGACTTCGCTTCGAGCTTGACTTCGGCGTCCAAGTCAATCAAACGGTCAATGCATTTGACGACGTAAGCGCGTTCCTCGGCGGCGTGCTCTTCGTATTGTTTGGCGAGTTTCGTCAAACCTTGCGCGGCGAAAATTCGCGATTGAATGACGTGACTGTCCGCCTGTTGAGCCAGCTCCGTGACGATCCTCTGAAGACCGTCGATAACTTTGTTGTCCATGAAAACACCTCCGCAAAAATTTCAATCGTTCGGGTCGGTCGCTTCAAAAGCGACGGAACAATTTGGCTGACACGCGACGAAATCTGGCCGACATGGATGTCGGCCGCCCGCAGTTGATACAGGATGTATCACCTGCGGGCTGTTTTCTTTTGGCAACGTGGACGTTGCATCCAATTTGGACGACGTTGTCGCTTCGATTGACGAGACGGCAACAAATTGTTCTCCCGCTTTCAAAGCGGGGCTTTTGCGCCAAAAGAAAAGTAGAGCATCCCGTCAATGCCGTAATCGCGCACGGGAACTTTTTTGATTATGTCGGGAAACATTTTCGCTCACAAACTTTCGACGAAGGCAATCAATTCGTCCGCGTATTTTTTTGACTTGTCGACGAGCGCGGCTTTTTGTTCGTCGGTGGTGACGCCCGGCACGTAAAGAATTCCGCAGACGTAGAAAATCTTCATGAGGTCGAGCTTGCACATGCCCGCGAATTTCGCGACGGGACAGGTGAAGTCTTCGATTGTGTTACCCATGACGCCGTCTTCAGCGTAAGCGATTTCGGGCGCACCCGTCGTCACCGACACGAGTAATTTTTTGCCTTTGAGCGCGTTGCCCGTCGAGCCGTAAGCCCAGCCGTGCTCCATGACTTTATCAATGTAAAGTTTGAGCAAACCGGGCACGCCGAACCAGTGCATCGGGTACGCGAAAATGACGACGTCCGCTTTTTCGAGCGCGGCCTGTTCCGCCTTGATGTCGAATTTGTAATCGGGATAAAGTTCGTCGAGCTTGCGAATTTCGGCTTGCGGCAGACGCGCAGAAATTTCGTCGAGAATCGTCTTGTTCGCGACAGAAATTTTCAAGTCGGGGTGTCCGCTGATAACCAAAACGTTTTTCATGATGTAACCTCCAAAAAGGCAATTAGGAATTTGGAATTAGTAATTATCGCCGACTGCGACGAATCGGTTTGCCAAATTGTTCCCACGATTTTAAAGCGGGTCTTTCGCCGGTGAAAGAAAGTAGATCTTCACGCTTCAAGAGCTTTTTTGTACGTGTCGAGAGTGTTGTCCGCCGCCGAAGTCAAAAAGAACGTGTCGCCGCCGAGTGCCAAGAAACTCACGCCCAAATCGACGAAACGTTTCGCCTGATCGGTCGTCAAAGCGATTGTGCCGACGGGCTTGCCGAGCTTGCGAACGCGTTTAATCATGTCGTCCATTGCCGCTTCAACTTCGGGGTGGAAAATGTTGATGCCGTGACCCATGTCGACGGCCAAATCAATCGGTCCCAGGAAAATTCCGCCGACGCCGGGCGTGTTCGCGATTGCCTCAAGATTTTCGTGCCCGCGCACGCTTTCAATCTGCGGCAGAATGCAAATTTCCTCAACGTTGCGCTCAAGATAATCGGGGTGACGGTTGAAACGTCCCGCACGCACGGCAGAGGCACCGAATCCGCGGTTGCCGCGCGGCGCGTAAGAAGCCCAATACATAATCGATTCGGTTTCGTCGCCCGTTTCGACCTTCGGGATGATGATGTTTTGAATGCCGCCGTCAAGCAGCTGTTTGATGATACCCGTGCCCGCCTGCGGAATTCTGACGACGGGCGTCATGTCGTAAGCGGCGATTGCGCGGGCGATGTCCAAAATCGACGTGACGGTGTGACTGCCGTGTTCGCCGTCGACGAAAAGCCAATCGAAATTCGACGTTGCCAAAATTTCCGCGACTTCCGCCGAAGATGTTTCTTGCCCGACGCCGTATTGAAGTTTGCCCGCCTCGATTCCGTGCTTGAATTTGTTGTAAAGATAATCTTTGACCATCGGCATAAAAAATCAACCTCCGTAAAAAAAATTTCGCGACAAGTTTACGATACACGCCGCGAAATTTCAATTTACAAAACGTCAAATGTGTAAAAGCAACGGCTTGAGCGGCTCCGGCATTGCCTCGACGAAAAATTTTGCCATTTCACGCGGTGAACAATCCCACTTGCCGATAATCCAATCGTTGACGAGTTCCGACACGCCGCGCATAAAAAATTTCACGCAGAAATAAATCGTCGGCTCAAGTTCGCGCAGGTTGTGACGCGTCTTAATCCACTCGACAAGCAAGTTAATCGCGTGATCGTTGGTGGCGTAGCGGAAAGAATTTTGCCCGACGGCGTTTTTCAACAGGTTGACGTAAAAAGTTTCGTCTTCAAGAATAATTTCCATCCACTTGCAAACAACGTCCTCGAAAGTGTCGCCGCGCCCGAAATTCACAATCGACGCTTCGACTTTCTGATTGTAAATCCACGCCATCAGCTCGTATTTGTCGCAGAAGTTGTTGTAAAAAGTCGGCGCGGTCAAGCCGCAATTTTTCGTAAGTTCGCGCACGGTAATTTTGTCGACGGGCTTGCGTTGAGCCAAATCTTTGAGCGATTCGGCAAGCAGAACTTTGGTCGGCTGTCGAAGAATCATTTTTATCACCCGAAAGATTTTACAACAGCTTCGACACGAAAAAAAGCCCCGACGAATTGTCGGAGCTTGTTGACCGTGTTTGATGATTTTACCTGATGAAGACGACCGCGCAGTTGTCGAGAAATCTGTCGTGAGCGTTCGCGGCAAGAATTTTGTCCGCGTCTGCGACGGAAATCACGGGATTGGCGTTCATGTCGTCAAGTCGCACGGCTTTGACGACAATCGGATTGGAACCTGCGCGCTGTTTGGCGGTTTGGTCGTAAGCGTCGGAAGCGTAAGCCGCCATGCCGTTGACGATAATTTTATCGTAATCGAGATTTTGGTGCCCGTAAATCTTCGTGCCGTCGGCGTTTTTGACAACGGGACTCATGACGCAGTTGATGTTCATGCCGCGACAATCGATAACCAAGCCCGTGAAATTTTGGCTGATGACGGTCGGCTCGTTGACGACACTGACGTTGACGGGCTGCGGAAAATCGGTCTTCGGCTCGTCTTTGAACGGCAGAAACGCGGCGTCGGACAGCGAATCGCTTGAGCCGAACAGCGGCATTTCCAAAACGACCTGACAGGTGCCGTCGTCGAAATATTGAACGTCAACTTCGCTCATGCCGCGAATAATCGTGTCGACGCGTGTGCGAACGTTGTCGTATTGAAGTTCCAGATCTTTAATCGAAGATTCGGAAGTGACTTGCACGCCCTGCACGATTTCAGCCAGGTTGCGTTGAGCGTCCATCGTCGCGGCACGTTTTGATTGAGCGCGGTAAATGGCGATTTTGCTGCGGTCTTTGGACTTGCCCGCGCCGACACCCGTTGCACGAACAACGCCGCGTTCCCAATCAACGCCGTTTTCGGGTGCCGCGAACGCGACAGTCGACATTGCCAACGCGAACAACAGCATGGTCACAAAAGCCGCGAATTTGATTTTGAGCTTCACGATAAACACCCCCAAAAATTTTTACGGCTGAATTTTACTTAAATCGTCGGGCAGTGTCAATTACGCAAAAAAAATCCCGCGACGTTAAATCGAGCGTCACGGAATTTTTAATCGTGCGTTATGAATTGCGCATTACGCATTAAGCATTGCGCATTGAATTTCACATGCCGGCTTGAGCCGCGACTTCAGCCGCGAAGTCGGTTTCTTTCTTTTCGATGCCTTCGCCGAGCTGGTAACGGGCAAAGCGCACAACTTTTTCGCCGCCGAGGATGTCTTTGACGGTTTTTTCGCTGTCTTTGACGAAAATTTGTTCGACGAGGCAAACTTCCTTGTAGAACTTGTTGATTCGGCCGGCAACCATCTTTTCGACGATTTTGGCGGGCTTGCCTTCTTCGAGAGCCTGCTTGCGAAGAATTTCTTTTTCGTGTTCGAGTTCGGAGGCGTCGACGCCGTCACGGTCAACCGCCATGGGATTGGCAGCCGCGATTTGCATTGCGATATCTTTGCCGAGTTCGTCGGAGCCGCCCGTCATGTCGACAAGCACGCCGATTTTGCCGCCCATGTGAATGTAAGTGGTGAGCTTGCCCGAAGTTTCATACGTGACGAAACGGCGAATTGAAATTTTTTCGCCGATTGTCGCGGTCGCTTCAGTCACGAGTTCGGAAACTTTTTTGCCGTCGATAACGCCGTCGTTGAGCGCGTCGAGGTCGGCGGGTTTCGCTTCGGCAATGTATTCGATAACTTTCTTTTCGAGTGCGCGGAAGTTTTCGTTGTTTGCGGTGAAGTCGGTTTCGCAGTTGACTTCGAGCAGGACGCCCGTCTTGCCGTCTTTGGAAATGTAAGCGGCAACGGCACCGTCAGCGGCAGTGCGACCGGCTTTTTTGGCGGCTTTGGCGATACCTTTTTCGCGCAACCAGTCAATCGCTTTTTGCATGTCGCCGTCGTTGGCGGTCAAAGCTTTTTTGCAATCCATCATGCCTGCGCCGGTACGTTCGCGCAGTTCTTTAACATCTTTAGCACTGATAGCCATGTATGAGAAATCTCCCTTCGGTCGGTTTTTGAATGACAAGTGGCAAGGGACACGGGACAAGTGTGTTGGCGTCGGTGCGTCGAATCTTGTCCCTTTTCCCGTGTCACTTGTCCCTGAAAATTATTCGTTGTCGTCGGCTTGAGCGTTCTCCGCGCCCTGGTTGCCTTCGAGCATTGCGTCGGCGATTTTGGCGGTCAACAATTTCACCGCACGAATCGCGTCGTCGTTGCCGGGAATGACGTAATCAATTTCGTCGGGGTCGCAGTTCGTGTCGACAATGGCGACAATCGGAATGCCCAACTTGCGGGCTTCGGCGACGGCAATGCGTTCCTTGCGCGGGTCAACGACGAAAAGTGCGCCGGGCAACTTGTTCATTTCTTTGATGCCGCCGAGATATTTTTCAAGACGCGCCATTTCGTGACGCAGTTGCATGACTTCCTTTTTGGTGAGGACTTCAAAGGTGCCGTCTTGCTCCATGGTTTGGAGTTCTTTGAGGCGATTGATGCGCTTTTGAATCGTCTGGAAGTTCGTCAACATGCCGCCGAGCCAGCGTTCGTTGACGAAAAATTGTCCCGAACGCACGGCTTCTTCTTTGACGGCTTCTTGAGCTTGTTTCTTCGTGCCGACGAACAGAATCGACTTGCCTTCTTCGGCGACGGAACGCACGAAAGCATAAGCTTCGTCGACTTTGCGAACGGTTTTTTGCAGATCGATGATGTAAATGCCGTTGCGTTCGGTGAAGATGTAACGCGCCATTTTCGGGTTCCAACGCCGCGTTTGGTGACCGAAGTGCACGCCCGCTTCCAAAAGCTGTTTCATTGAGATAACTGCCATTTGAGTGATACCTCCTGTTATTGTCGTCCGCGGGACATTTTTCGCGCCGATTAACAGTTATCGGGTATCAGATGACGACATGTTTCGGGAAAAAACTTGTCCCGTGTCCCGTGTCACTTGTCCCTTATCCGCACAGGTCGACGCTCCGCCCCGCGTGGTTGTTTAAACGGCGCGCATTATATCACGGCAAATTTTCTACGGCAAGATTTATTTCACGTGACGGCTTGCAAGTTTCCTGAAGCGAATCTGAAATCTTAGATTGACATTAAAATTTCGGCGTGTTACAATTTTCGCGTCGACAGGCAGGAGAGGCAGTCGCGGGGAATTTTTTCCACGAGGAAAGTCCGGACTCCACAGAGCGGCGTGCCGGGTAACGCCCGGTGAGAGTAATCTTAAAGACAGTGTCACAGAAAAGAAAACCGCCGAATTTTTTCGGTAAGGATGAAACGGCAGGGTAAGAGCCTACCGGTTGTCGAGTAATCGGCAAGCCTGACAAACCTCACGCGGAGCAAAACTAAATAGGAAAGGGTTGAGGTTGCTCGCTGACCTTTCGGGTAAGTTGCTACGACTTGAGCGGCAACGTTCAAGCTAGATAAATGACTGCCATTATACAGAATCCGGCTTATTGACTGCCTGTCAACACGCGAAATTCCAACGTCGCTGCAAATTTCGCGGCGACGTTTTAACTTTTTTGTCGTTGCGCACGACGAGCGTGTTTGATCTACTTTCTTTGACCGAGCAAAGAAAGTAGCAAAGAAACTCGCCACTGCGCGTGGAGCGGATACTCGTTCGCCGCCGAAATGTCCGCGTGCACACTTACCGCCTCGGCGTCGCATGATACATCCTGTATCATACGCGACGCGCGGCCGACATCCATGTCGGCCGGAATTTACGGTAACGGTCGGAATCTTTGTACACGACGAAAAATTTTTGAACAGAATTCATGATTTAATCACGTCGAAAGTTTATAATCACGTTAAAAATTTTTGGAGAGGATGTGGCTGATTTTGAGGAGATTTTTGCGAGCGTTGATGATGGTGATGGTTTTGCTGATTTTTTGCGCGTCGACGACCTTCGCGGCTCAGGCGTACCGTGTCGGTGACCAAGGTTCGGAAATTGCCGAAATCCAAGGCAAGCTTGTCCTGCTCGGCTACGACGTCATGGCCGACGGCGACTTCGGACCCGCGACCGTCGAGGCGATTAAAGCCTTTCAAAAGTCACAAGGTCTTGAAGTGAACGGCTTGATCGGTCCTGCGACTTACGCGGCACTGCTCGGACGCGACATGCCCGACATCAGCCGCGGCGCGAATTACATTGCCCGCAGAATTATTTCCACGTCGATGGATTATCTCGGCGTGCCCTACGTCTTCGGCGGCACAAGCCCCTACGGCTTTGACTGTTCGGGTTATGTGCAATACGTCTTCGCCAACGCGGGTATCAGCTTGCCGCGCACGGCTGACGTTCAATACGAACAGGGTACCCCGATTTCGACGGCTGAACTCGTCGCGGGCGATTTGGTTTTCTTCACCACCTACACTTACGGCGCGTCGCACGTCGGCATTTACGTCGGCGACGGAAACTTTATTCACGCCAGCTCCAGCCGCGGTGTGACGATCAGCTCGCTCAGCGAAGCCTATTACAGTTCGCGCTACATTGGCGCCCGCAGAATTTTGTAAGTCATGATGACTTCGACAAACGCAAAAAAGCCCTTCGGTCAACCGAGGGGCTTTTTCGTTGCATTGATGATTCGCCGAAAAAATTTACGCGGCTTTTTCCAAAACTTTGCGCAGACCGCGAACGTAATCTTGCGTCGAAGGCAGATAAATTTTTTTGCGACGTTTGACGACTCGTTCTGCGCAACTTTCGATGAATTCACGCGCAAATTTTGAGCGGTCGTCGGAAGCGTACATGTCTTTTAACTTCGAGCCGCCGTCCAATTTTTCTTTGAGCGCGTCGGCAACTTTTTCGCCTTCGGACTTGTTGAGCAGGAAGTCGACGGCAACGCTTTTGAATTCGTCTTCCAAAATACGAAACATTGCTTTGGCGTCGTCTTCGATTAAGCCGTCCATTACGGTTTGCGAAACTTTACCCGCCGCGGTACTGCCGAAAAACGCGCCGCCCAAGCCGCCGAGAAAACCGCCTATTGCCGTGCCGACGCCGGGTATAACCGAGCCGATAGCCGCGCCTGCCGCCGCGCCCGCTGTCCAACCGCCGACACCGCCCGCAACGCCCGCGCCTGTGTTCACGACGTTTTTGACGAGTTGCCCGAAGGAAATTCGTCCGCGAAAAATATTTACAACGTCGCCCGCCGACATAATCGCCACCGTCGCCAAACCCGTCACGACATTGCCGCGCAACATTTTGGAAGCACTTTTCACCGCCGCCGCGCCGTAAATGTTCGTGCCGCTCCTGAAGGCGTTGACCAGGTAAGCCGAAGCCTTCGTGCCGAGCATGTCGACAATGGCGTCGGTATAGGGCACAAGCAACGAATTCACGCCCGCTTTAGTCATCTGCCCGACAAGAATTGAACTTGCCCACGCAAGACCGCCCGTCTGCAAGCCCGCCGCTACGGATTGTTCGAGTGCCTCGTCGAAAGATTTTCCGTTCCATGTGGCAACGGCAAAAGTCACCGCCGACGAAATTCCGCCGCTGTACGCACCGATTTTGATTCCGTCGACGGCGTCATATTTCAGAGAATCAATCGTGCCGGCTTTGGCAATATTTTTCGCCTGCTCATAGGTGATGTTGCCCTTGCGAACAATTTCGCGTGCGTCCTTCACGCCGGGCACTTGACCTTTGTCGATTCGATTTTGCATGGCTTTAACCGCGTCGTCGTATTTGTCGGACGGAACTTCGATTTGCATTGGCGAACCGTCGCTGTTGTAGTAACGGAATTTGTTGCCGTCAAAGCATTCGCGAATACATTTGGAACCCGACGCGCAGTATTTGCTTTGGATCTGCACGCCGTTGACGATTCTGTCCGCGCCGTTTTTGGCGTTGTCGTCGCCGACGATTCGAGCGTTCTTGCCCGTCAAGTTGTCGTGCAAGTTGTTCGCCCGTTCCGCCGCGAAGCCGTGCCCGCGTGAACCGTGAAATTTTTCTTCGACGGAACTTTTGGCGGCGTTCATCTGCGTCGAGTTGGTTATTCCCGCGTAGTTTCCGCCGGTGAGCCAAGTGTTTTTTCGACGTTTGTTTTCTCGGTTGCCCATAATGTTCACCTCGTAAAAAATTTTGACGCAGGGACATTATAACACCAATTTAAATGACGGTTGACAGTTGCGGTTTTCATTGCGCATTACGCATTCCGCATTACGCATTGCATTTCAGGCGGCGACTTTGCTATAATTTCCGCGAAAAATTTTCGGGGAGTGATAATTTTGTTCGGATTCTTGAAGAAACTTTTTTTGGGCGACGACAACGACAAGCAAATCAAACGTCTGCAGAAGACGGTCGATAAAATCAACGCACTTGAAGCGCAGTACCAAAATTTCACCGACGACAAGCTCACCGCCTCGACGGACACTTTTCGCGAACGACTTGCCGCGGGCGAAACAATGGAAGACATCTTGCCCGAAGCGTTTGCCGTCTGCCGTGAAGCGTCGCGTCGAGTTTTGGGTATGCGACATTTCGATGTTCAGCTCATGGGCGGCATGTGTCTGCACGAAGGCAAAATCGCCGAAATGAAGACCGGCGAAGGCAAAACGCTGGTTGCGACGTTGCCCGTGTATTTGAACGCGCTCGGCGGAAAAGGCGTGCACATGGTCACCGTCAACGATTACCTTGCCCGCCGCGACTCGGAGTGGATGGGTCGGCTTTATCATTTCTTGGGCTTGAGCGTCGGCTTGATTCTGCACGACATGGATTTTCCCGAACGTAAATTCGCCTACAGCTGCGACGTCACCTTCGGCACGAACAACGAATTCGGTTTCGATTACCTGCGCGACAACATGGTCGTTCACGAAGAACAGATGGTTCAACGCCCGCTGAATTTCGCCATTGTCGACGAAGTTGACTCGATTTTGATTGACGAAGCCCGCACGCCGTTGATTATTTCGGGTCCCGGCGCGAAGTCAACCGAAATTTACGCGGTAATGGCTCGTGCCGTCGCCAACCTGCGCGAAGGCGAAGACTACAAAGTCGACGAAAAACAAAAAACCGTCGCGCCAAACGACGAAGTTGTCCCGAAGATTGAGCGAATTCTCGGCATCAAAAATCTTTACGCGCCCGAAAATATCGAGTACAGCCACTGTTTCACGGCGGCACTTCGCGCGAAAGCTTTGATGAAACGTGACCGCGATTATGTTGTCCGCGACGACGAAATTATTATCGTCGACGAATTCACGGGTCGTTTGATGACGGGGCGACGTTATTCCGACGGTTTACATCAAGCAATCGAGGCGAAAGAAGGCGTCCGAATTCAGCGCGAATCGCAAACTTTGGCGACGATAACTTTCCAAAACTACTTCCGCATGTACGAAAAGCTTGCCGGCATGACGGGTACCGCCAAAACCGAAGAGGACGAATTTCTCAAGATTTACAAGTTGCCCGTCGTCGTCATTCCGACGAACAAGCCCGTTTGCCGCGTCGATCACCCCGACGTTGTCTACAAAAACAAGCGGGCGAAATATCGCGCCGTCGCCAACACCGTCGAACAAATTCACGCCAAAGGTCAGCCCGTTTTGATTGGCACCACGTCGATTGAGCAATCCGAAGAATTGAGCGGTTACCTCAAAAAGCGCGGCATTCCGCACAGCGTTTTGAACGCGAAGTTTCACGAAAAGGAAGCCCAGATTGTTGCCGACGCGGGTCAGCGTGACGCCGTCACAATTGCGACGAATATGGCGGGTCGCGGCACCGACATCAAACTCGGCGACGGCGTGCCCGAACTCGGCGGGCTTTTCATTATCGGCACGGAGCGACACGAATCGCGGCGAATCGATAACCAGTTGCGCGGACGTTCGGGTCGTCAAGGTGACCCCGGCGAATCGAGATTTTACATTTCGCTCGAAGATGACTTGATGCGCCTGTTCGCCTCCGAAGCCATTGCCAAAGTCATGGACAAGCTCGGCATGGAAGAAGACGAACCGATTGAGCACACGCTTATCACGCGGTCGATTGAGCACGCGCAGAAAAAAGTTGAGGCTCGAAATTTCGACATCCGCAAGCACGTTTTGGAATACGATGACGTCATGAATCAGCAACGCGAAATCATGTACGGCGAACGTCGAAAAATTCTGCGCGGCGAAAATCTTCGCGACAACATTTCGGGCATGGTCAACCACATCATCAAGCAGGAACTCAACCAGTACGCGAACGAAAAGCTTTATCCCGAAGAGTGGCAACTCGACGAACTTGTCAAAGACGCCGAAAAAATTTACGCGCCGCCCGGCAGTTTGCAGGTTTCGGAACTTGAAAAACTCAGCCGCGACGAACTCAAAGAGCGTCTGGAAACTTTGGCAGCCGACGTTTACAAACAGCGCGAAGAAATTTTCACCGCGCCCGTCATGCGTGAACTTGAAAAAGTCGTCATGCTCAGAATCGTCGACAACAAGTGGATGGAACACCTTGATCACATGGACATGTTGCGCGAAGGCATCAACCTGCGTGCTTACGGGCAACGGTCGCCGCTCGTCGAATACAAAATCGAAGCTTTGGCAATGTTCGAGGAAATGGAAGCCGCCATTCAAGACCAAATTGCCTCGACAATGTATCACGTCGCCGTTGTTCAGCAGGAAGCACCGCCGCCCGTCGAACAAAGCGTTGACGACGCGCAATCCGAAGGTGAATCGTCACCCGCCGAAGTTCAACAACCGCCGCAAATTCGTTCACGCGAAGCCGAAGCCGCCGTTCGTCGCGAACAGGCAAAAGTTACCGACCGTCTGCAAACTGCGCGAGCCTCTCACGGTGGCGAAACTGCACCCGCCGAAAGTCAAAAGCGTGCGAAAACTGCCGACGGCAAAAAAATTGGCCGCAACGACCCGTGTCCGTGCGGCTCCGGCAAAAAGTACAAAAACTGTTGCGGTCGTAACAAATAAATTTTCGTTACGGCTCAGCGACAACATTAAAGCGGCGAGCGGCTAACCAAATTGTTCCGCCGCTTTTAAAGCGACCGGGCGTAACAAATAACGCGAGGTTTTCGTCATGCGCAACGAAAAAGGTCTTTTGGTTTACGACAGAGATTATTACCGCAGTCTCTGCACTGAACGAGAAAACGCTCTCGACGATGAGTACATGGAAAAATTTCGCGTTCTCTTCGACAAGCGTGACAGCGGCGAAATTTCAAAGCAAGAATACGACCGTTTGGTTGACGAATTGGACAACGAACACACTGCGGCTTGTGAACGGCTTTATGACGAAGAATTTTGCGACAAGCCCGCGAATAACGCCAATGAAAATTTTTCCGCGCCGCCGAATTTTGCAATCGCTTGAGAGGTTACGAGCTTGTACGAAATTCTTTTCTACGAAGACCGAAAAGGCAACTCGCCCGTGCGTCTGAAAAATTCGTCAAGCATATTCGTGGCGAAATTTGGGAACTGCGTCCTCTGCGCGACAGAATTTTATTTGCGGCGTGAATTAAATTGTTTGACCGCTTTTTGAAAGCGGCGGCTGAAAGTTTTCGTCATTACGCATTACGCATTACGAATTACGCATTAAAGCTTGATGCCCAAGTCCCAGGACGACGGCCAATATCTTTCGGCAATGTCGAGGATTGGCGGAACCAGTTCCTCGACGTTTTTTATTTTGCGCAGTCGCCAACTCGAATTCGTTTGACGTGACTTGCCGCCCAAAGTTTTGACCGTGTCGTCGACTTTGACGAATTCCAAAACGAAATTCAGCGTGCCGATCATCCTGCCGTATTCGGAATCGTCGCCGACCATTTTGACGGCAAGCGTCGCCGTGTCGCCCAAAATTCTTTCGTCGCCAAATTCGGCATGAATCGCGTCCAGAAGATTTTTCAGCTCTGCGGCAAGAAATTTAATCGGCGTCGAAGAAAAACTTTTCGCGTCACGAAAACTGCCGTCGAAATACGCGGCAATGACTTTTTCAATCAAGCCCAGGTGCACGCCGCGAAATTTGTCGTTGTAGAAACGCAAAATCGTCGCGCCGAATTTGAAA
Organism: Selenomonadaceae bacterium; assembly: GCA_017479925.1. Lineage (GTDB taxonomy): Bacteria > Bacillota > Negativicutes > Selenomonadales > Selenomonadaceae > Quinella. The sequence continues at coordinate 14,914 of JAFVBP010000274.1, forward strand.
AACAAATCTTTCGGATACAGTGCGTGAAACTTCGCGCAGTTTTTGGCAAGCACGTCGGTCGCCTCGTCGTAGCCGACATCCATAAGCGGCTTGAGGTCGACGCGGGCGTAAAAAGTTTCGGCGTCACGCGAATCAATCGCCGCCAAAATTTTTTTCAACTCGGCAGTCGGGCTGTTCAAAGTCAATCAACTCCTCAAAAAAGTTATCACTGCTTGACGGTCGGTAACGAAGATTTTAAAATCAATTCACATTCCTAATTCCTAATTCCAAATTCCAAATTGCATTTCAGGGGGCGGTTTTATGAACGACGACGATTATTTCAAAAAAAATTCCGCGCCGACACACAACGAAGGCGATGCGCGTTTCGACGTGTCTTCGCTTGACGAAGTTCGCGACGAAAACGGCAACGGAATTTTCCACATGACGCGGCGTTTCAAGTGGATTCTTGCGCTGTCGCTGTTGCTTTTGATTGCGGTCGGCGTGCTCATTTGGCTGGTGTACAACGACAAGCTTTGGGTGGAGCTGTGGCAACTGGTGCTGTGGTGCGTGTGCGCGGTACTGGCGTTCTATTCCGTCGCGAAAAAATCTTTGGCGGCGGTGATTCTCAACTACGTTTTATTTTTGGGCGTATCGCTGATACCTGTTTGGCTGTCGGCGCACGAAAACGTTCAGTCGGTCATCAAAATGTTTTCGGAATAAATTCGGCAACGTTTGCGGCAAAAAAAATTTCCCCGTCGAAGCGGCGGGGATTTTGTTTGTCAAAGCGTTATCGGCATGTTTGAATAGTGTCCGTGAATGATTTTCCAGCCGTCCCGTGTGCGTCGATAAACGTGAGATTCGCGCCCGTGCGTCTCATAATTTTTGCCGTCGGCGCGAGTGACTGCGAAGAAATCCCATTGGAAAACCGCAACCGCCGTGTCGTCGTAAATCTGAATTTGAACGTCGCGAAGTTCGAGACGGCGTTCGGCGAACAAGCCGCCCATGATTTTGCCATAAAAATTATCTTTCACCGACTGCCAACCGTATTCGGTGCCCAAAGGGTGAATAAACGTCGTTCGCTCGTCGGTCAGCCAAATTTCGCCGGCTTTTTGAAGATCGCAACTGCCGACGGACGCCGCGTAATTTTTTAACAATTCGTTGACGGCTTGAATGTCAGTCATGAATAAACCTCCTCTGCCTCGGTGACAAGGCGGCGGATAATTTCTTTGGCGGGCAAAATTTCTTCGATTCGCGGCATAAATTCGCCCGTGAACACCAAGCCCGTTTCAAGGTCGCCCTGCTGTGCCCGCGTCAGTGCCCGCACGATACAAAAGTTGTGTTTGCACGCCTTCAAGCACGAGTCGCAAACTTTCGGCGGAACCTTGCCTTCCATGACGCGCTTTGAAAACGGCGTTCGCACGGCACGACCGGGCAAGCCGACGGGGCTGTTGATGAGCACAACGTCTTCGGGACGCGATTTCAGGTAATATTCTTTGAGACTTGGTGCGCCGTTTGATTCGACGCTTGCCGCGAAACGTGAGCCGAGTTGCACGCCGTTTGCGCCCATTTTGAGCACGTCGACGATGTCTTTGCCCGTCAAAACGCCGCCGGCAGCAATGACGGGAATTTTCACCGCCGCACGAATCGGGGCAATCAGTTCGCGCACGGAAGTATCGGTGCCGAGGTGCCCGCCGGCTTCTTTGCCTTCGACGACGATAGCCGACGCGCCGAGTTTTTCGGAGATTTTTGCCAACTTAACGGAGGAAACTATCGGGACAATCGGCGTGCCCGATTCTTTGCCGAGACCGAAAATATCGCGTGAAAATCCCGCGCCCGCGACGATTAGATCGATGCCCGCGTCAATGGCCGTGCGCACGATGCCGAAAAAGTCACTTGCCGCGACCATGATGTTGATTCCGATTATGCCGTCGGTGAGCGAACGCGCCAATTTTATTTCGTAACGCAATTCGTCATGCGCCATGCCCGAAGCCGCGATTAGACCGATGCCGCCTTCATTGGCGACGGAAGCCGCGAGCCGAGCCGTCGACAGCCGAATTGCCATGCCGCCCTGCACGATTGGGATTTTGGCTGTTTTGGTACCTATCTTAAGTTCCGGAAGTTTCACGGATAATCCTCTCCTAATGCCGCCGCCGAAAAGTTTAAGGCCTTGCAAGCGACGGATATGCGACTTGTATGTCCGTCAAGCGCCGAAATTTAACTGTTAAAACTCGTCTTCAAAAAATCCCGCGAAGAACTTTCACCTTCACGGGATTCAAGTTGAAACACCGCATATGTTTGGCGGCTGAAAAAATCATTTCGCGCTTTAGGCTTCGCTGCCCTTTGCGTCCTCTATGTACTTGACAACATCTTCCACGGTCTTGATTTTTTCGGCTTTCTCGTCGGGGATTTCGATATTGAATTCTTCCTCGAAAGCCATGATGAGTTCGACAATGTCGAGAGAATCCGCGCCGAGGTCGTCCACGAAGGTCGAGCTCATTTGGATTTCGTCCTCTTCGACGCCAAGCTGTTCTTTGACGATTTTCTTTACCTGTTCAAACGTTGACACTTACAGTCACCTCCTTTCAGAAACTGCGCGTTCACATTGCAAGCCCGCCGTTTACCGACAGGACTTGACCGGTGATATACGCCGCTTGATCCGATACCAAGAACGCGACTGCATTGGCAACGTCTTCGGGAGTTCCCATTCGCCCCGCAGGTATCTCTTTGAGCAAAACTTCTTTGACTTTTTCGGAGAGCGCGGCCGTCATGTCGGTATCGATAAAACCCGGCGCAACCGCGTTGACCGTGACGCCGCGGGAGGCCAGCTCTCTTGCCGCGGACTTTGTGAAACCGATGATTCCGGCTTTGGCCGCCGCGTAATTTGCTTGACTGACGTTGCCGCGAAGTGCCACGACGCTTGACATGTTCACGATTCGCCCGCCGCGCTGTTTCATCATGATTTTCGTGACGGCTTTGGTGCAGTTGAACACGCCCTTTAAGTTTGTGGCGATAACTTTGTCGAAGTCGTCTTCGCTCATCTTCAACAGCAAATTGTCGCGAGCAATGCCGGCATTGTTGACCAAAATGTCGAGCCTGCCCCACGCGTCGACGGTTTTGTTGACAAGCTCGGTTACGACTTCGAGTTTTGAAACGTCGCCTTGCAACAACATTGCTTCGGAGCCGGCCGCTTCGATTTCGCGTTTGACTTCTTCGGCTTTTGCAACGTTGCTTGCGAAATTGAGCGCGACTTTTGCGCCGTCACTTGCCAAGCGCAGAGCCGTTGCTCGCCCGATGCCGCGGGATGCACCCGTCACAAATGCAACTTTGCCCGACAAAATTTTCTCCGCACACATCAACCTTTCGCCTCCCGGTTGAAGAATATAGCACAAAGATTTTTTCTTGTCTACCATTTTTGCCGCGTGTGTTAATCGGCGGTTGTGTTACTTTCTTTCCGCGTGGAAAGAAAGTAACCAAAGAAAGACGCGCTTGCTACGATACATCCTGTATCGTGCGCAAGCGGTGCGGCCGTCATCCATGACGGCCTGTTACTGTCGTCGTGTTCAGCCGCTGTAACCGAGTTGTCGCGCTTTGTCGAAGTCCGCTTGAGCTTGAGTAATGCGCCCTTGCATTTGATAACATTGTCCGCGAACGTAATAAGCCATTGCGAAGTTCGGGCGAAGTTCAATCGCCTTGTCGAGGTCGGCGACGGCTTGCGGCAAGTTACTCGTCGCAATGTGGCAAAAAGCGCGGTTGAAATAAGCGATGTCGATTTTCGGATTGAGTTCGAGAGCTTTGTTCAAGTCCTGCAGACCCTGCTGAACGTTGCCGAGAAATCTGAGCGTCGAGCCGCGATTGTTGTACGCCATTGCGTTTTTCGGGTCAAGTTCAATCGCACGGCTGAAGTCGTCAACCGCCGCAGTGAAATTGCGTAAGTTGCCGTAAGCCGCGCCGCGATTGTTGTACGCGTCGGCATTGGTCGGGTCAAGTTCGATTGCCTTGGTGCAGTCGGTGATTGACTGTTGCGGGTGATTCGTGACGCCGTAAGCCGCGCCGCGTTTGCCGTAAGCGATTGAGCTGTTCGGGTCGAGTTCGATTGCCTCGGTGCAAAGTTGAATCACCGCGTTAAAGTCGTGCGCGATAAATTTCTTCTGCGCCTCTTCGAGCTTGAGGTTGGCTTGAAAGATTTTGTCCTCGGCGGCGATTTCGGCGGTGACTTTGTCGCGTTCGCTTTGATTGTCGAGTTTGCCGCCCGCTTTGAGTTGCTTGATTTGCGCTTTGAGCTTTTCAATCGTGGCGGATTGTTCGTCAACGGCGCGTTGAAGTTCTTGATTCTGTGCGACGATTGACGAACGTTCCTGTGCGCCTTTTTGCAACCACTTGTTGACGTCGTCGGTTTCGATGTTTGCGGTGACGGTTGCGCGAATCACAAAGCCGTTCACGTCGGCAAGCGGCTGAACGTCATATTTCACGTCGACGACGCTCATAATTCCGCAGGCGATTGTAACAATTTCGTCGCTGACAAGTTCCATGTCCCGCGTTTCGGAGTAGCTGTTGATATAGACGCCGGCTTGTTCCTGCGCGTTGCGTTCGGCTTTTTGACGGGCGCGCTGTTTGGCAATGTCAATCGTTTCAAATTCGCTCATGACGTATTCGTCAGTGCCCGTGTAAGTTTTGATTTCGGCTTCGGCGGTCGACGCGAACAGCAAAGTGCCCGCGGTCAACAGCGTCGCCAAAAATTTCTTCATGTCAAACGCCTCCTCGAAAATTTTCGTCATGATAGCAAAAAAAATCCCCCGCGACAACGTTACTGCGGAGGATTTACTTTTCGTCGTCAAAATTCAGATTTTGTAACCGAGGGCACGAGCTTTCGCCAAGTCGGCGTTGAATTGCGGAATGTTTTGCAACCGTTGCCAACACAGCGCACGGTTGTAGTAAGCGTCGGCGTCGTTGGGATTTATCTGAATCGCCGAAGTGAAGTCTATCGCGGCGGAGCGATAATCCTGCAACTTGATGTAAGCCAATGCGCGGTTGTAGAAAATTTTTTCGTCGGAGCGATTGAACGCGGCGGCTTGAGTCAAGTCGTCAACGGCGTTTTGATACTGTCCGAGCTGATAATAAATCGTGCCGCGAAGCGAATATGCAAGCGCACTGTTGGCGTTGTCGTTGATTGCCTGCGTGCAACTTTCCAACGCGCCGTTCAAGTTGCCCGCGAAATAAAGTTTCAAGGCGTCCTCAACTTTTTGATTGGCTTTAAAGATTTTGTCTTCGGCGGCGAATTGTTCGGCGATTTGCTGTTTGGCTTGACCGTTTTCGGCGGCGGCAAGACGAGCTTTGAGTTCGGCAATTTGCTTGTCTTGCGCGTCGATTGCGGCTTGAAGATCTTTATTCTGCGCGACGAGTTCGGAACGTTCGCCGGGCTTGCGGTTGAGCCATTTGGCAATATCGTCGGTGTCGATGTCGGCTTTGACGGTGGCGCGCACGATTAAACTTTTGCCGTCGTCAAGCGGCGTCAACTTATACTGCACGTCGACGATTTTCAAAATGCCGCCCGCCATTGTAAAAATTTCGTCTTTGGTGACCATCATGTTGACGACTTCGGTTGTCGATTCGACGAAGACGCCCGCGCTTTCGACGGCGACGCGTTCGGCCTTTTGTTTGGCGCGTTGTTTGGCAATGTCGATTGTCTCAAACTCGCTCATGATGTATTCGTCGCTGCCTTCGTAAGTTCGGATTTCGGCGTCGGCGGTTGAGGCGAACAGCAAAGTGCCCGCAGTCAAAAACGCCGCCAAAAGTTTTTTCATGTCAAACACCTCCGTTGTGTGACGATAACTTACGCACGTTAAAAATTTCTTCGCGCAGGATTAAATTCACGCCGTTGACGATGCGATATCAGGCCGTCATGGATGACGGCCGCCGCCCGCGCATGATACAGGATGTATCATAGCGGGCTGTTTTCTTTTGCTACTTTTCTTTTGCGCCAAAAGAAAAGTAGATTCTCGCACGCACGTTAGAAGTTTCTTCGCGCAGGATTAAATTCACGCGACAATATTTCACGCACGGAGCGTGTCCAACGTTTTGCGCAAGCTGTCAAGATTTTCAACGTTGAGACTGCGAATTTTTTTGTCGATGCGACGGTTGAAGCCGCAAAGAGTTTTGCCCGGTCCGCACTCGACGAAAGTTTGAGCACCGAAATTTTTCATTGCGTTGACGCAGGCAATCCACTTGACGGGATGATCGGCTTGCGCAACGAGATTTTCTTTAATGTCGGCGGCTTTCGTCTCAAGCGTGCCCGTAAAGTTCGCCGCAACGGGAAATGCCGCGTCATGAAGTTCAACCTTGTCGAGTTCGGCGGCAAGTTTTTCGGCTGCGGGAGCCATCAACGTCGAGTGGAACGGTGCGCTCACGGGCAAGATGACGGCTTTTTTCGCGCCTGACGATTTGAGTTTGTCGACCGCCGCTTCGACGCCTTCGATTTTGCCCGCGATAACCGTTTGACCGGGGCAGTTGAAATTGACCGCCTGAACCTCGCCGATTGACGAAACTTCCGCGCAGATTTGGATGATAACTTCGTCGTCAAGCCCGATAATCGCCGCCATTGCGCCTTTGCCGACGGGAACGGCTTCCTGCATGAATTGCCCGCGCTTGTGCACGAGTTTGACCGCGTCCGAAAATTTCAACGTGCCCGCCGCAACGAGTGCCGAATATTCGCCGAGACTGTGACCGCCGGCAATGTCCGCCGTGACGCCTTCGGATTTCAAAATTTCGTTGACGATAACGCTGACGACGAGAATCGCGGGTTGAGTGTTCGCCGTCAACTTCAATTCGTCTTCGGAGCCGTCGAAACAAATTTTGCTAATCGAATAACCGAGCGCGTCGTCCGCCTCGTCGAAAAGTTTTTTTGCCGCGTCGAAGTTGTCGTAAAAATCTTTGCCCATGCCGACAGTTTGCGCGCCTTGACCGGGGAAAATGAAAGCCGTTTTGTCCATGATAATCGTCTCCCTTCAAAAAAAGCGGGCAGCGGCGACAAATTACCCACTACCCACTTTCGGCTGTCAACAAAATCACTCGTATTTGTGCTGAATTTTGGCGACGACGGGCGAAATGCCGTTTACAATGTCGTCGATAATTTCTTTGACGGACTTGATGTCGTCCAACATGCCCGAAATTTGCCCGATCATGACCGAGCCGTTTTCAACGTCGCCTTCGTGCGTTGCCTTGTGAAGTGCACCCGTGCCGAGTTGTTCAAGTTCGTCGTTTGACGCGCCCGCCGCTTCCATCTCGAAAAATGTTCGCGTTAATTTGTTCGCCAAAACGCGCACGGGGTGACCGAGCGTGCGACCCGTGACGACCGTTGAGCGGTCTTTTGCCTTGAGGACGAGATTTTTGTAATTCGGATGAGCAATGCATTCCTTGCTTAAAACGAAACGCGTGCCCATTTGAATTGCGCTTGCTCCGAGTGCAAAAGCGGCGACAATTCCGCGTGAATCGGCAAAACCGCCCGCCGCGATAACGGGCACGTCAACCGCGTCGGCGACCTGCGGAATAAGCGGCATTGTTGAAATTTCGCCGATGTGTCCGCCCGACTCGCAACCTTCGGCAATGACCGCGTCCGCGCCGCCTTTGACCAGCCGTTTCGCCAAGGCAACCGAAGCGACGACGGGTATGACTTTCGAGCCGATTGCTTTCAACGCGGGAACGTATTCGCCCGGATTGCCCGCGCCCGTCGTGACAACGGGAACTTTTTCATCGACCATAAGTTGCATGACTTCTTTGACAAACGGCGACATGAGCATCACGTTGACGCCGAAGGGTTTGTCAGTCCAACCTTTGCACTTTTGAATTTCTTTGTGCAGGACGTCGGGTGGCATGTGACCCGCGCCGATTATGCCCAGACCGCCCGCGTTCGACACCGCCGAGGCCAGCTCTGCCGTACCAATCCACGCCATGCCGCCTTGAAATATCGGGTACTTGATGTTGAGCAACTTACAGATGGCGTTATTTTCAAACATCTAATCTCTCCTCCTCAACGGTTTGCGCCGCCCGGCAATCCGATCGATAAATCTCCTAAAAATTAAACGAATCTATTTCATTTGTCAATGTTTGTTTAAGGGACAAGTGGTAAGGGACATGGGACAAGTTCAGAGCGCGTTTTTGATGTGTTCGACGGTCTTGCCCGAAACGTAATTGCACGCCACGCCGATTCCCGAACAAATTGCCCGTGCGTCCGAAGCCCCGTGACTTATCACACAGCAACCGTCCACGCCCAAAAGCGGTACTCCGCCGTTGTCGGCAACGTCAAGCCGTTTTGCCATGTTGCGGAAAGTCGCCGTCAAAAGTTCTTCGCCCAAAAGTTTCAAGCCGCCGTTAGCCGTGAGTTCTTCGGTCAAAAGTTTCATGATCGTAAGCGCAAGCCCTTCGCCGAATTTCAACACGACGTTTCCGACAAAACCGTCGCAGATGACAACGTCGAATTTTCCTCGCGGGATGTCGCGACCTTCGGCGTTGCCCGCGAAATTAATCGTCGGCAGTTGCTTTAGCAGTTGATACGTCGCTTTGGCAAGTTCGTCGCCTTTGGTCTCCTCTTCGCCGATGTTCAAAAGCGCGACGGACGGATTTTTTTTGCCCAGGACGTGCTCGGCGTACAGCGAACCCATGATGCCGTTTTGCACCAAAGTTTCGGGCTTGCTGTCGACGTTCGCGCCGCTGTCAAGCAAAAGTGTCGTGCCGTGCGGTGTCGGTATCGGTGTGGCTATCGCGGGACGGTGAATCCCTTTGATTCGCCGCAAAATCAGCTGTGCCGCCGCAACCGCCGCGCCCGTCGAACCTGCCGAAAGTACCGCGTCACATTCGCCGTCTTTGACCATTTGCGTAGCAACAACGATTGACGAATCGCGTTTACACCTGACGGCGTCGGCGGGGTGTTCGCTCATTTCGATGACTTCGCCCGCGTGACGTATCGTTATCGGAAAATTTTTGTCGCCTTCACGGTCAAGCACTTCGCGGATTTTCGCTTCGTCGCCGACCAAAACTATTTCGCACGGAAATTTCTGCAGTGCCAAAAGCGCGCCTTTGACAATTTCCGACGGAGCTTTGTCTCCGCCCATTGCGTCGACTGCAATCTTCACGTGTTTCCGCTCCTCAAAAAATTATTCACAAAAAAACGGGCAGGTACTCAATGCCTGCCCAAATTGTTTCCGTATCCTCAAGCCGTTTCAATGACTTCTTTGCCGTCATAGTAACCGCATTCCAGGCACACATGGTGTGGGAGTTTAGGTTCATGGCATCTCGGACATTTTACGTAGTTCGGAGCTTCCAACTTCCAATTCGCACGCCGCCTGTCGCGTCTCGCTTTGCTCAGTTTCCTTTTTGGTGCAGCCAAGTGTCACACCTCCTCAATCGAAATTGAAATCTTTCAACGCCGCGAATTTCGGGTTGATGACCGTTCTGTCGCAACCGCAATCGCCGTCGTTTAAGTTCGCGCCGCAAACGGGACATAAGCCTTTGCAGTCCGCCTTGCACAGATTTTTAGTCGGGCGGGACAAAAGCATCTCGTCTCGCAAAAGTTCAGTAACGTCAATCGAATCGTCAAGCACCGTCGATTTGTCGAATTCTTCGGCGAAGTCGCTTGAAAGTTTTTCCGTCGATTGAGTCAAACATCTGTCGCAGGTGAAAGTTCGCTGACATTCAAGCCGTCCGCGAACAACGAAACATTTGCCCGCGTCGGAAACTTCGCCGAAAACTTTCACGTCGCCGAAAAATTCATCGTCGGCAAAGTCTTCGCCGAAAAGTTTTTCCGCCGTCGCGCTGAACTCAAAAGGCAAAACGCCGCCCCTTGCCGTTTGCACGTGTGGCATTTTACAACACCGCCCTTTTCGTGTCAAGAATTCTTAAGCGTCTGTTAAAGTCTCCAGCGACGTAAAAATATCGTCGGGCACGCAATCAAAAATTATCTGCGCGAAGCCGTCGTCGTGCTCCGTTTGTCGAGTGAACCAAACCGTCAAGTCAAGCAAAAAGTCTTCGCCGAAATGTTCACGAGCCGCCGCGAAGACAAGCCACTCGAACAGTTTGTATTCGGCAACGAAGACGCCGAAATTTTTTGCGGCGACGGTCTGAAACTTCCACGGCACGCACATCAAGAACAGTTCGTTGACCAAAAAATTTTCCATGAAATTCGCACGTCGCGCCGTGAAAAGTTTTCGTTCGTCGGCAAGACGGCGGCAATTGTCGGCGATTTTGGTGACGAAGACTTGATTTTTTTCGTCGGGTACGATGCCCAGCGTTTCAAGGAACGGCTTGAAAAATTTTCTGTCGACGTCCCGAAAAGTTTCGCCGTAAAGACCAACGAGCAATTCCAAAATCAATTCGGCAAATTTTTCTGCGTCGAAGTTCATGCTTGCCAACATGCGCGGCACGTGTTTCGACAGAAATTCTTTTGACATGTACGCGTCGATTAATTCCGTCAGCGCGTTGTCGTCGAACACGTTGGAAGTTATTTCGTCGAGTTTGTCGAGGAAAAATCCCAGCACGATCAGCCGTCCGTCGATTGACAGCGTGCGCGTCTGCAGAATTGAAATCATCGCGGCTTGAATTTCGGGCATGAGTTCGGCGAAACCTTCGGTCGTGCACACGGGCGCAATGTCGATTTTTCCGCCGAGCGAGTGTTCGCGCTGTGACACTTCGACGAATTCAAATTTCAACGGTTCGTCGCGAAACAAAATCATCTTTGCCGCCACGGGACAACTCAACGTCAACGATCGCTCAAAAAATTGCCCGAAGTCAAACGTCCGTCGCGGATACGTTGCGCAGGTTTTCGACAGGAAACTTTCGCCGTAATCAAGTTGCAGGCGACACAACTTTTCGTCGGTCAAAAACGGACAACAGCCGTGTTCGTCAAGCGTCACGAGATATTCGCCGCGTTCGTCGTTGAAGTTCATGTGCGACAAAATTTCTTCGGCGTCGAATTTCGGCTTGACTTGCGAATACCGGGCGTGCGTCCCTTCGTCGACGAAAATGTTCCAGTTGTTGCCGCAACAATGCGCGTCGCACTTCGAGCCGTCGCAAACGAAATCGCGCACGTATTCGGGTCGGAAGTGCAAAAAAGTTTTCGTCATACCAAACCGTCGGCAATCATGCGTTCGGCGATTTGCAAAGCGTTCAATGCCGCGCCTTTGCGAATTTGGTCGCCGCAGACCCAAAGATTCAAGCCGTGCTCAATCGAAAAATCTTTGCGGATTCGTCCGACTTCAACGTCGTCTTTGCCCGAAGTTTCAAGCGGTTGCGGATAAATCATTTCGTCGGGATTGTCGCGCACGATAACGCCGGGGAAATTTTCCAACGCTTTGCGGGCGTCGTCGACCGAAACTTCGTCCGCGAATTCGACGTTGACGCTTTCGGCATGACTGCGGTACACGGGCACGCGAATTGTCGTCGCCGTCACGCGAAGGTTGTCGTCCTCCATGATTTTGCGCGTCTCGTCGACCATCTTCATTTCTTCCTTGGTGTAGCGGTTGTCCATGAAAACATCAATTTGCGGCAAAAGATTCGAGGCGATTTGGTAATGCTTGTCGAGTTTGGCGACGGGCAAAACTTTGGCGGTAATTTCTTCGCCGCGTGCAAGTGCTTCGAGTTGCGTTTTAAGTTCGTCCATGCCTTCGCGACCGGCACCGCTGACCGCTTGATACGTCGACACGACAACGCGCTTTATCGGCGACAGGTTGTAGAGCGGTTTGAGTGCCATGACCATAATTATTGTCGAGCAGTTCGGGTTCGCGATAATGCCTTTGTGCCGACGAATTGCCTGCGGATTGACTTCGGGCACGACGAGCGGCACGTTCGGATCCATGCGGAAGTTCGACGAATTGTCGATGACGACCGCGCCCGCTTTGACCGCCGCCGGTGCGAAAAGTTTGCTTGCCGCGCCGCCCGCGAACAATGCAAATTTCACGCCGTCGAACGAGTTTTCGGTTGTTTCTTCGACGGTGTAATCGCGTCCCATGAAGTTAATTTTCTTGCCCGCCGAACGCGAAGACGCCAAAAGTTTCAGCTCACCGAAGGGAAAGTTGCGCTCTTCGATGAGTTTCAAGAATTCCTGACCGACCGCGCCTGTTGCGCCGACGATAGCCGTGTTGAATCGTTTCACAAAAGTTGCCTCCTTGATTAGAGCGTGTTGGTAAACTCAAAATTACGATGTGACGAGGAATTTTTTCGACTGACGAGGCGTCAGCGCGATAGCGTATAGAAATACGCTGAGCGCGTAACAACGAAGTCAGGCGGAAAAATAACCGTCACTTGTCGGATTTTACCAAAAGCCCCTAATTTGTACGCGAAATCCTACCACAGCACCTGTCGACGCGCAACTTAAATTTGCGTTTTCGGGCGACGTTTGATATATTTTTCCGCGACGAAACTTTTTTGGCGGAGGCGACGACGTGGCAAATTCGATTGACATGAACGTAACTGTGCGTGACGGGATAACTGCGTGCACGAACAAAAACGGCGTTGAAATCATCTGCAAAATCCCGCGCAACAGTTTGGCGGCGTGTGGCGACATTGCCGAACTCAAGCACGGCGGAATTTATTTGCTTGTCGGCGAACGTGACGGTCGTCAAATGATTTACGTCGGACACAGCGTCGGCGGTCTTTTCGACAAACTTCGCGAACACGATCGCGATACCGATAAAAATTTCTGGACGAAAGCTATCGTTTTCACAACGGCGGATAATTCTTTCGGCGCACGGGAAATTATTTGGCTTGAAGATAAATTTTTCGACGACCTCAAAAGCGCGGGCAACTTTGCCGTCAAAATCAGCGACGATGAATCGCTCGACAAATTTGAAGCGCACGCCGAACGCGCCCGACTGGTTTTAAGCGCAATCGGTTGCAAAATTTTTGAGCCGTTGCCCGCCGCTCAAAACGACAAAGAAATTTTTTACCTGTCGCGCACGATTAAGAAACTCGGTCGCAAAGTCAACGCGAAGATGAAACGCACGTCGACGGGCTACAGAGTTCTTGCCGGCAGCGAAATTGTTTTGGTTGACGACGGCAACCGCCCGCTTAACGTGATGAATGCCCGCCGCGACGCAAAAATTATCGACGGCAAATTGCTCGAAGACGTGGAATTTTCCAAACCGTCGCCCGCCGCCGAATTTGTCTTGGGAATGTCCGCAAACGGCTATCAAGATTGGAAAACGCGTGACGGCGTGACGTTGTGCGATATTTTGGGCAGAGGTTGACCGCGCAGGGCAACGACCTTGCCGACGGGCAATGTGCCAACTTGATAATCGCCGATACCGACGCTTGGCGACGACTCAACGTCAAAAAAGCGACAGCGTGACGTTTGAACAACATTACAGGAGGTAATGACCTTGTCCATTGAACGAGTGAAAAAATTTTTTGCCGATATTGGCGAACCCGAACGCGTCATTGAGTTTGAACAGTCCACCGCCACAAGCGAACAAGCCGCGCAGGCTTTGAATTGCGAAGTCGGACGAATCGCCAAAACAATTTCGGTCTTCGTTGACAAAAAGCCCGCGTTGATTTTAATTTCGGGCGACATGAAGCTCGACAACAAAAAGTTCAAGGCGCAATTCAACTGCCGCCCGCAGATGATTCCCGTCGCCGACGTGGAAAATTTAATCGGGCACGCTGTCGGCGGAGTTTGTCCGTTTGCCGTCAACGAAGGCGTTCCGATTTACCTTGACGCGTCGCTCAACCGTTTCGACGTGATTTATCCCGCGGCGGGCAACGACCGAAGTTGCGCGAAGTTCAAGCTTGACGAACTCGACCGTTACATAAAATTCGCGGGGCGCGTCGATGTCGGCAAGCCGAAATGAGGTGACGACATGTTGAAAAATTTTTTCGCGGGAGTTTTGGCGGCCGTGATTATTTTTGCGTCAAGCCCGACTTTGGCGCAGTACGAGGACGACGGCGAAACTATCACCGAAGTTCCGACCGAAATTTACATGTGGGTTCAGTCCACACCGCGAGGAAATTACTGGTTCAATCACAGCGATTCGGGCTATCGCGTCAAAGACGACGGCACGCTTGACCTGTACACGCTCATGGTGCCGACAGTCATCATGTACGACAACGTTCAAATTCAAGACGTGATTCAAAAACGCAAGTGGCGCAAACTTTCGCTTGAAGGTTACGACAGACTTGCCGGGCGTGCGGATTTTTTGAAATTTGACCTGCGCAACATGACCGTTCAGGTTGTCGAACGCGTCGATTTGGACGACACTTGGGCGCATCTCGACAAAGACACTTCGGGCGAGCCTGTCAAATTGACGAGTATTCCCGTCAAAGATGTGCGCTACAATTTCTATCGGACGATTTTGGAGTGGGCACGCGCTCACAACGAATTGATTATCGCCCGTTCACGCGGACATTTAAGCGACGCCGACGGTGATCTTTTGATTACCGAGGTGCCAATCAACAAAATTTTCATACCGCCCGCCGAAAACGATTCGACGCCCGATTGACGGCAAAAATTTCTTGACAACGAAAAATGCCAATGGTAAACTGCGCTTGTTTTGCGGAACGGTGGCCGAGTTGGTCTAAGGCGCACGCCTGGAAAGTGTGTACTCGCGAATAACGGGTCGGAGGTTCGAATCCTCTCCGTTCCGCCATAAAATTTTTCGGCTGTGAGCGCAGGATTCGGCTTCACCGGACAACGGACGCTGATTGCCTTCGGCCAGGACAATACTGTAGCAACCGAGACTTACGCAGTGTTCAGCTTCGGCTATGAAGGTCGAGTCTTGCGCTGACAGTCGAAATAAAAAATTCCCCGTCACACGGCGGGGAGTTTTTTTGTGTCCGTTGACGCAAAAATTTCCGTCACGGCGACAACGCGACACGTCTCAATCGAAGCAAACCGCGACGTTATCACAAAAAATTTCCGTCACACGACAACGCGACACGTCTCAATCGAAGCAAACCGCGACGTTATCACAAAAATTTCCGTCACACGGCGGGGATTTTTTCGTTGCAGGTCAAACTGTTGACGGCGCGAAGTCACTTCGATAAAATTCCGCGCAGAAAATTTACGGAGGAAAATTCCATGGCACACGAAGCACTTTACGTTCGCTCTCGCCCGAAAAATCTTGGCACTCTCGTCGGGCAAGATCACATTACGACGGCGTTGGTTCAAGCAGTTTCAAGCAACAAACTTTCGCACGCTTACTTACTCGTCGGCACACGCGGCACGGGCAAAACTTCCACGGCGCGGCTTTTGGCAAAAGCACTCAACTGCGAAACCGTACGCGAAGCGCAGTCTGCCGGTCGTCCGCTCGACAAAAGCGAAATTCCCTGCAACAAATGCGCCGCTTGCCGAAATTTCAGTTCGTCGCCCGACAATGTGGAATTCGACGCCGCGTCAAACCGTTCCGTCGAAGACATAACGCGGGTTTTGTCGACGGCTTACCTTGCGCCGCTTGCCTCACGCACGAAAACTTTCATCATCGACGAAGTTCACATGCTGTCAAACGAGGCGATTAACTCGATACTCAAACTCATCGAAGAGCCGCCGCCGAACGTCACGTTTTTTTTGGCGACGACGGAACTCAACAAAGTACCAATGACAATTCGCTCGCGCTGTCAGGTGCTCAACTTCCGACTGATTTCGCAACCGACAATCGCGTCCTACATGAAATGGGTCGCTAAGCGGCTGTCAGTCAACTTGCACGACGACGCGGCGAAAAAAATTGCGCGACTTGCCGAAGGTTCCATGCGTGACGCCGTAACTTACCTTGATCAGTGTTCGTCATGCGGCAAAGAAATTTCGCTTGCCGACGTTGACGAAATGCTCGGCTTGATTTCCGACGAGAAACTTGACGCGATAATTTCAGCCGTGCGTGCCCGCGACAGAAAATTGACCGCCGCAACGATAACCAAAGCTTTCGATTCGGGCGTCGCGGCAAATTCAATCGCCGAATCTTTGATAACTCGCCTGCGCGACGTGGAATTTGCCCGACTCAATCGCGGCGAAAAATCTTTACCCGACACCGACAATTTCGTCGACGCTCTGCGCAAGTCGATAAGCGAAATGTACGGTTCGGGCATTCCTGACATTATTTTGGAAATGACGCTTTTGAAACTTGCCGCACCCGCTCAAACGACCGTGCAAAATTTCGCGCAGGTTCAAAACGTCGCGTCAACTCGTCCGACCGGCTCGAATCTTGACGCGGGCAAGAAAATTTTCTATGATGTGGCGAACACTTTCGGCGGCGGCGGCGACGGCATTGACGCTCTGCTCGACAAGGCGATTGTCACGGATTTTTCGGGCGACATGATGACTTTGGGTTTCAAGTCCGCACCGATGGCGACCATGTTCGAGAAAAATCATCTTGACAAATTTGAGCAAGCCCTCGAACAGGCGACGGGGCACAAGATAAAAGTTTCCCTGCGCGTCGACAAAAATTTTCCCGCGCCGATATTGGATCGGGTCAGTGAATCCGACAGAACGGCTTTGGCGGGCGCACTGAACGCATTCGGTGCTTCCGACGCCAAAAAGATTTAACGTGAGGAGAGATTTTCAATGGCACAACAAGGCGGTTTTCAAGGCGGCGGCTTTGACTTGAACGCGATTATGCGGCAAGCTCAGGCACTGCAACGTTCCTTCGAGGAAAACAAAGCCAAACTTAAGCAGGAAACGGCCACGGCAACCGTCGGCGGCGGCATGGTAAGCGCAACCGTCGACGGCGAAAAAGTCGTTAAAGAAATCAAAATCGCGCCCGAACTCGTCCAAGACGGCGACGTCAGCGCGATTGAAGATTTGGTTGTCAGCGCAGTCAACGCCGCCAACGTCGAAATCGAAAAGAAAATCAACGCGAACATGTCGACCTTTGCGGGCAACGCGCTCGGCGGTCTCGGTGCCAATTTGGGCAACATGGGCGACCTTATCGGCAAATTCCTCGGCGGCGGAAACCTTCCAAAGTAAGTTACTTTTAAAAAGTAACCAAACAATTTGCGCGTCCTAACCGCTCGTCGTTTGAACGTTATCGCCGCGTGTCCGACGTTACCAAACGTTTGTACAGGAAATTTTTATGAGTTCAAAAGCTATGACGGCTCTCGTCGAGTCGTTGATGAAATTGCCGGGCGTCGGTGCCAAAACTGCCGCTCGGCTTGCTTATCATATCGTCGACATGAAAGCCGAAGACGTGATGAATTTGGCTGAAGCGATTCGCTCCGTCAAAAACGAAACGCACGCTTGCGAAATTTGTTTCAACACGATTGACGCCGACAAAACTGTCTGCGATATTTGCGCCTCCGACAAGCGCGACGGAAAAATCGTCTGCGTCGTCAAAGATGCCAAAGATCTTGACGCCATTGAACGCACAGGCTCGTTCGACGGCAAATATCACGTGACGGGCGGGCTGATTTCGCCGCTTGCGGGCGTGTCACAAAACGATATTCACCTGCGCGAACTGATTAAACGCGTCCGCGACGAAAACATCGAAGAAATTATCGTGGCATTTGAGCCGACTGTCGAAGGCGACGCGACCGCATTGCTGATTTCCCGACTGCTTAATCCCGCGGGCGTCAAAGTCACCAAACTTGCACGCGGCATGGCTGTCGGCGCGGACTTGTCGGGCACGGACAACTTGACAATCGCCAAAGCCATCGAAAATCGCGTACCCGTGTAAATTCAATTAGGAATTAGCAGTTAGGAATTTGGAATTGTCGACTTCGGTCGGCAATTTTTTTGCGAAAACATTGGATTCGTCGAAACGTCGCGGATGACACCAGTTGTTCCCCCGCTTTTAAAGCGGGCGGTCGGCGATTTTTTTTTGCGAAAACGTCGAATTCGTCGAAACGTAGCGGATGAAACTAATTGGATGCAACGTCACGTTGCTTCGCGCAAAAAAAAAATCCCGACACGTCGTCGGGAGCAACGGTTCAATCCGCCGAAATGATTTTCACGCCCAATTTTTGAGCCGCACGCGTCAATTCGGCGGGAAGTTTTGTGTCGGTGATAATGCCGCTGACTTTGTCAAGCGTCGCGAAACTGTAAGTGCTTTCCAAGCCGATTTTGCGCGATTCGGCGACAATGTAATTCGTCTTGCACAGATCAAGAATTTTCGCCTTGTGCAGACCGCTTTCGGTGTTGCGCGACGTCAAAGAATTTCGCACAATGTCCACGCCGTACAAGCCGATAAACGCGACGTCGGGGCGAAAACTCGACATGAATTGCATGTTCAGCCCGTCGACGAAACCGTCGCGACTGCTGTTGATCTGTCCGCCCGCGAAAAACAAATTTATCTTCGGGTTGCGCGCCAACATGACGACAACGTCAATCATGTTCGTCAAAATTTTATACGGCGTGTCCGTTCGCTCCAAAATTTCCGCGATGGCAATGTTTATCGTCGAGATGTCCAGGAAAATCAAATCTTGCGGCTGCATGAGCTTGACGGCTTCGGCGGCGATTTTGCGTTTGGCCTCCACGTCGGAAATCCTGCGTCGGTGCGCTTCGGTCATCTGCAGTTTTTCGGCAATGGTAACCGCGCCGCCATACGTGCGTTTGAGTTTGCCGTCGAGTTCAAGCGAACTTAAATCTTTGCGGATTGAATCTTCCGTGACGCCGAAAATCTCCGCCAGTTCTTTGACGAGGACTTTGCCGTCGCGGTTGAGCATTTCAAGAATCTTGGCTTGACGTTCTTCCAAAAACATTTCGGTCACCTCGCAATGGTTGCAAGAATCGCGCAAAGTATATCACGTTTCGACGGTCGCCGCAAAGAAGTTTTTGCCCGCAGTTGAATTTTGTTGTAAAATATTCTCATTCGGAAGGAGGCGAACGCGTTGGCGATTTACAACGCACGGATTGTCGAAGTCGACGCGGCGGAAACTCGACGCTACGCCGGTTTGCGAAAAGCTCAAAATTTCGGCGAACAAAATATCCGCGACGCCTGCGCGGAAGCCGTGTTGCTCATTGATGTCGGCGGCGTGTGGGAAATTTACGATTACGACGGCATGAATCACGTCGTCAAGTCGGAGCCGCCCTTTACAATCGCGGGCAATTCGATTATAAAACACCTCGACGGTTGCGAACGCGTCATTTGCATGGCGGCGACGGTCGGCTTTGACATTGAGCGCGAAATTAGCCGCAAGTTTGAGCGCGGCGAATATCTTGCGTCAATTCTTTTGGACGCGGCGGCGACTGCGGCAGTCGAACAGGCAGCCGACGAGATGGAAAAACATTTCGCTTCGACGTTCGCCCGCGACGGTTTCAAGTTGCGTTGGCGTTTCAGCCCCGGTTACGGCGACTGGGCTTTGACCGAGCAGGCGAAACTTTTTGATGCGGCGGGCGCGTCACGAATCGGTTTAACGTTGACTTCCGCAATGATGTTGGAGCCGCGAAAATCCGTCACGGCAATTATCGGGCTTGAACGCGTCACGAAAGCTCAACCGTTGCAAGCGTCAAAAAAATTCTGCGCGACCTGCGACAAAATCAACTGTCCGTCGCGGACATTTTAAATAGCGGTTATGGCGTGTCTCTTCGATTAAATTTGTTTATTGAACGTTACTTTCTTTCGGCGTCGAAAGAAAGTAACCAAAGCAAGACGCGCCCGCTATGATGCATCCTGCATCATGCGACGGGCGGTTGCGGCCGTCATCCATGACGGCCGGAGCTTCGTTCATTTCAAGTCGAGGATTTAACTATGTTTTCCAATTACGCATTACGAATTGCGCATTACGCATTGAAGTTCAAGGAGATGTTGCGAAACATGAAACGAAACGACCCGTGTTGGTGCGGCAGCGGCAAAAAGTACAAAAAATGTCACGCGGACTTTGACGCACGAATCGACGAGATGAAATTCGTCAAGGCTCACAATCAAATTCGTCCCCCGAAACGGCTTATCAACAACGCGGCGGACATTGAAGGCATCAAGCGGGCGGCAGTCATAAACACGGGCGCGCTTGACTTGATGAACGAACTTGTTCGCGAAGGCGTCGACACCTTGACGCTCAACGACGCGGCGCACGAATTTATCACAAGTCACGGCGCGCATCCGAGCTGTCTTGGCTTCGAGGGCTTCCCGAAAAGTATTTGCATTTCCGTCAACAACGTCGTCTGCCACGGCATTCCGTCGCGAAAAGAAATTCTCAAGTCGGGCGACATTTTGAATATCGACATCACCACGGACTTGGACGGCTACTTTGCGGACGCGTCGCGCATGTACACGGTCGGCGAAATTTCTGCCGAGGCTCAACGCTTGATTGACACTACACGCGAAATTATGGAAGTCGGCATTGCGGCGGCTCAACCTTGGCATTTCGTCGGCGACATTGGCGCGGCTTGCGGAAAATTGGCGCACGAAAACGGTTATTCGGTCGTCACGGACTTGGGCGGGCACGGCGTCGGCAAAAAATTTCACCTGGAGCCGTTCGTCAGCCACGATTGTCGCGCCAATACGGGCATGTTGCTTGTACCCGGCATTGTGTTGACCGTCGAGCCGATGATTAACGCGGGGCGCAAGGAAGTCACCGTCGACGACAAAGACAACTGGACTGTTCGCACGGCGGACGGTTCACTTTCCGCGCAGTGGGAAAAGACGATTTTAATCACCGAGACCGGCGCGCAGGTTTTGGCAAGCTGAACGTTACTTTCTTTCCGCGTGGAAAGAAAGTAACCAAAGAAAGACGCGCCTGCAATGAAACCATCACGGTTTCAACGCAGGCGGTTGGCCGTCATCCATGACGGCCTATTTTCGGCGACGCTTGTGTCGACATCTATGTCGACCGAATTTACGTTGCGATTGGAGGTAGCGTCATGAAACCAATTACGCTGATTAAAATTAACGGCTGTCCGTACTGTGCGGCGGCGTTCAAGGCGATTGACGAACTCAAGAAAAATTTCCCGCCCGCGACGATTGACATTGTCGACGAAAAAATTGAGCCGTCACGTGCCGCCAAGTTCACCGATTATTATTACGTGCCGACAATGTACGTCGACGGTCGAAAGATTTACGAAGCGCACCCCGGCGAAACTTACGGCGAATGTTTTGCCAACGTCAAGAAAGTTTTCGAGGTCGCGCAAGCTTGACGATTTACTTGCGGAGGTCGATATTTTGAAAGCTGTGGCGTGTGTTCGTTACTTTTCTTTTGGCGCAAAAGTTGCGGTTGATCTACTTTTCTTTTGGCGCAAAAGAAAAGTAGCAAAAGAAAACAGCCCGCTATGATACATCCTGTATCATGCGCGGGCGGCGGCCGTCATCCATGACGGCCGAAATTACCGTTGCGATTGGAGGTCGCGTCATGATTAAAGCTGTGGTACTTTCAAGCGGGGGCATTGATTCGACGACGTGCTTGGCGTTGGCGGTTGACAAATTCAGCGCGGACAACGTCGCAACTTTGTCGATTTTTTACGGGCAACGTCACTCCGCCGAACTTCAAGCTGCCCGTGCCGTCGCGAAATTTTACAACGTCGCGCATTACGAACTTGACGCCTCGGAAGTTTTTCGCAATTCGGATTCGGCTTTGCTGGACGCCTCAACCGCTCCGATTGAAAAAAGTTCTTACGCCGCGCAGATTCAAAAAAACAATTCGCCGCGTGTGTCGACGTACGTGCCTTTCCGCAACGGGCTGATGATTTCGATGGCGGCAAGTTTCGCGGACGCTTTGGGCGACGAAATTGATCTTTATGTCGGCGTGCACTCGGACGACGCGGCGGGCGCGGCTTACGCGGATTGCAGTGCTGATTTTATCGCGGCAATGAACTCGGCGGTTTCAATCGGCACTTACGGCAAGATTAAAATCGTCGCGCCGTTCGTCGACAAAACGAAAGCCGAAGTCGTCAAAGTCGGGCTTGAACTCGACGCGCCGTATCACCTGACGCGCAGCTGTTACGAACGCGGCGATACTCCTTGCGGACGTTGTGCCACCTGCATTGATCGTGCGAAAGCTTTTGAACTCAACGGCGTCAAAGATCCCGCGTTGACTTAAAATCTGTTTGACGAAACGGTCGCGGCTGTCGGTGACGTTCGGATTGCACAAATTGTTCTGTCGCTTTTAAAGCGACCTTGACGCGAAAATCTTCCTGTGTTAAACTGCGTCAACTTCAACCTCGGCGCGGTTCTGCGACACTGCGACGCGAACTCTGCCGACGGAAATACTTTCTACGCAGGAGGACTTTACACATGTTGGACAAACAAGCAAAGCAGGAGATCATGCAGAAATTCGCGGTTCACGAAGGCGACACCGGTTCGCCCGAAGTGCAAATCGCGCTGTTGACCGCTCGCATTTCTTACTTGACCGAACACCTCAAACAGCACAAAAAAGATCATCATTCGCGCCGCGGCTTGCTCAAAATGGTCGGACACCGCCGCCGCCTGTTGAGCTACCTGAGCAAAAAGGACATCAACCGCTACCGCGAAATCTTGGCACAACTGAACTTGCGCAAATAATTTCACACGCACGCAAACGAACGGGTCGGGCATTGACGCTCGGCTCGTTTTTGGATTAGGAGGCGACAATATGAAAAAATTTTTGACGGCGTTGTTGCTCCTGTCATTCGTTTTGACAGGTTGCGGTGGCGAAAAAACTGCCGACAATCCCGCTACAAAAGCCGAACAAACGAACGAAGTATCGCCTTCCGATAACGAAAAATTTTTCGCTAACGGTCAGTTCAAAGTTGGCACAGATTTACCCGTCGGCGAATATCTTGCGGTCGGAACAGGTTACGTCGAAGTGGCGACAAGCCCCGAAGGCGGCAACTCGATAGTCGTAAATGACAATATTGTCTCTGCCCAACGCTACGTCACGGCGCAGGCTGGCGAATACGTGAAACTTCAGGGTGACATAAAACTTTATCCCGCATCGTCTGCACCGAAAATTGACGCAAGCAACGGAAAAATTCCGACGGGGCAATTCAAGTGCGGCACTGATATTACGGCTGGCGAATACAAAATCACGTTGGACAAAGACGGTTATTTTGCCGTGACGAAGACTACGGGACGCGATTTTGTGAAAAATCAGTTCGCGCCCGAAGGCGGTTCGTTTTACGCGACGGTTGTCGACGGACAGTTTCTTCAGATAAAAAACGGCACGGGTGAATTCGTCGGAGCAGTTCAACCACAAACCGCTCAGCCCGCACCTCAACCCGCAAAAGTTTTGAATCTGGGTATGACGTTTGGACAATTCAGAGATGCATTAAACGCGAATATAGCGACATATATCCCTGAATTCGGCTGGGATGTCAGCGCAATGAATTTAATGGTCGGTAACCAACAAGATGTGTTTCTGCACCAATTCACAGACCGAATTGCGATACTGGGGACAACGGAGAAATCTTCAGGTTTGGTGCGCGGCATCGTTGTAATGTCGTTACCACAAAATCAGAATGACTACGACGGCGCACTACTGGCGTACTCGCTCGTGATGGCGACTTTGAGTCCGCAAATTGGTTACGGCGAACGCAGTCAACTTTGCAGTGAATTGCGCATTTTTAGCGATTTGCCTGACACCTACGCTGAATTAAAAAAACAAAGTTACTCCATCCTTCGCGGCAATGTCAAATACAGCTCGGCATTTAATGCTGAAAAAGGCGCGTTTCATTTCTTCGCAACGGCGAAAGATCTTCCTCTGTCGACAATTGTACCGTCGAAATAACCTTCACAGGCAAAAAAATTCGTCAGAGGTATTGGTGCGTTTGCCTTGAAAAAATCGAGACCGAAACGGGCTTGACGGGCGCAGATGTCGACGAGATTTTGTAACTGTACTTCGCTGACGCCGAACTTTGCCGTGCGGACAATTTCGACGCGTTTATTGTCGACCGTGCGAAAAAAATTCTTGACGCCATCGAAAAGATTACAGAACGCGAAGTAGTCGGTCGTGACAGCCCCGAAATAAAAAAATCTTCGGCGCATCGCTCATCTGAACAAAAAATTGCCTCGTCCGTGTTACGGGGCAACGTAGACGTTGCATCCAATTGGTGTGACCCGCAACGTTATCGTAATCAATCGGCTCCGTCACAAACGGCGGGGTTTTTTGTTTGCGGGAACGTCGCTTGCTGAAAAAATTTTGAAAAACCGCAGACACGGCACAAGTTTCGTGATAAAATGACCGCGTTTAAGCATCACGCCACGGAGGTGAAATTTTTTTGCAGAACAAAACGAAGGCGACGGCGACGCTTGCGGGCAGTGCACTTTTGGCGATTTCGACGTTGCCGGAAATTTCTCCGCTGAAATTTGTTTTAACGGGCGCGGGCGGCTCGTTCACGTTGGGATTGTTGAATCACGGCTTTTTGGCGGCGACAATCGGCGGCATGGCGGACTGGTTCGGCGTCACGGCACTTTTCCGCAAACCGCTGGGTATCGGCTTCCACACCGAAATTTTGCGTCGAAATCGTGCGCGAATCATGGATGCGATTGTCGAATTCGTCGGCACCGACCTGCTCAACACCGAAAACATCATGCAGACCGTTCGCGACGAAAACACCGCGCAACTTTTGATTGACTATTTCGAGCGCAACAACGGCCGTGCGAAAACCAAAGCTATGGCGCGTGACGTTATGAGCGAACTTTTCGGGACGTTGGACACGGCTAAAATTTCGTCCGCCGTCGCCCCGATACTCGAAAACGAAATCAAAAATCTCGACGCGCAAAAATTCTTCGACGCGGTTTTGAAGGTCGTCACGAGCGACAAGCACAGCCGAAAAATTTTAATCGCGCTGTTCGACACGGGGCACAAAATCATCCAAAGCCGCCACATGCAGGAAGAAATTCTTCGGAAAATCACGCAACTGCGCGAAGCTTACGAAGGCGATTCGGCGGGACGTGCGCTTGTGCTGTCGAGCATGGGCTTGACCGACGAAAAAATTTTGACGATTCTCAACGAGACCGTCGAAAAGAAAATCTCCGACGCCGAAAAAATTTTGAGCGCGACGGGCATGGTTGAACGCGACACCGCCAACGCCGCAAGCGACATGATTCGCACGTTCGGCGGCTTTATTCAAAGCGCGGCAAGTTCGCTCAACACGAAAAAATTTCTCGACGACATCAAGAACATGTTCCTGCAGAAATTTGACTCGGCTACCTTCGTCAAAACTTGGCTCGACGTGAACGTCAAAGGCGAAACCGATCCGAAAGTTCTTGAAAAAATTCGTCGTCAGCAGGCGAACAACCCCGGTGCCATGGTCGTCGAAATCGAACGCAAAGAAGTCGTTTGGAAAGCCGCCGTCGATTATCTCGTCGACGCGAAAATTGACGAATTCATCAACAGCACGGCGCAACAACAACGTTTCGACAAGCTCATCAAAGATTTTATCGCGGGCTTGCTCGACGAATATCGCGGGCAAATTCCTTTGATGATTCGCGAACGGCTCGACAAGTTCAACGACGACGAGTTGACCGAATTCGTCGAAGGGCACGTGTCGGACGATTTGCAGATGATTCGCATCAACGGCTCGGTTTGCGGCGCGCTTGTCGGCATGGCATTGTTCGTCGTGTCGCAGGTTATCGAACACTTTGTTGCGCGTTGAATGTTACTTTTCTTTTGGCGCAAAAGAAAAGTAACCAAAAGAAAACAGCCTGTGTATTTCGCATCACGCGAAATGGCACAGGCGGCGGCCGTCATCCATGACGGCCGGAATTACCGTTGCGGTCGGCGTCGTGCACATTCCAAATTCCAAATTGCAGTTGTGACGACCGGAATTACCGTTGCGGTCGGCGTCGT
>JAFVBP010000275.1 GCA_017479925.1 Selenomonadaceae bacterium
CTTTTGGCGCAAAAGACCCGCTTTAAAAGCGGGGGAACAATTGGTTTGACCGCCTCGCCAATTGAAGCGACAACGTTGAACCAATTGGATGCAACGTCCACGTTGCCAAAAGAAAACAGTTCGCTACGATACATCCTGTATCGTGCGCGAACGGCGGTCGACATCCATGTCGACCGGATTTTCGATTACCGTTGCGGCTTGCTGAAAATTTTATGACGCCAAGACTTTCACAATCTAAAATTTTATAGTACAATGTCCGACGACTAATAGCCGAAAGTTTAACTCTTGAATAAATTTTACGGTATGGAGGCTTGAGACTGTGTTTGAACTTGATGACAATACCTTAGACCAGTTCGCGAAAATTAAAGTTATCGGAGTGGGCGGCGGCGGCAACAACGCTGTCAATCGCATGATTTCGCTGGGACTTGAAGGCGTCGAATTTATCGCCGTCAATACCGACGCACAGGCACTTTTGACCGCACTGGCACCCAAACGTATGCAAATCGGCGAAAAACTTACTCGCGGACTTGGCGCGGGTGCTCGTCCCGAAATCGGCGAAAAAGCAGCCATGGAAAGTCGCGAAGACATAATCGCGGCTCTTCGCGGCTCGGACATGGTTTTTATCACGGCGGGCATGGGCGGCGGAACCGGCACGGGCGCGGCTCCCGTCGTGGCGGCCTGTGCACGCGAAATCGGCGCGTTGACTGTCGGCGTCGTCACGCGACCGTTCACCTTTGAAGGTCCCAAGCGCAAGAAAAATGCCGACATCGGTATCGAAAACCTCAAGCGCAACGTCGACACGATTATCACCATTCCGAACGACAGGTTGCTCCAGGTCGTCGACAAAAAAACTCCAATGACGCAAGCTTTCACAATCGCCGATGATATTTTGCGTCAAGGCGTCAAAGGCATTTCGGATTTAATCGCTGTGCCGGGTGTCGTCAACCTTGACTTTGCGGACGTCAAGTCAATCATGAACAACGCGGGCTCGGCTTTGATGGGTATCGGCGAAGCGTCGGGCGAAAATGCCACAGTCAACGCCGTCAAAGCCGCAATCGATTCGCCGCTTTTGGAAACGAGTTTGCAAGGCGCACGCGGCGTGTTGCTCAACATCATGGGCGCAACAGACGCGCTGTCGATGATGGAAGTCAACGAGGCGTCGATGACCGTGCAGGAAGCTGCTCACCCCGACGCGGAAATTATTTGGGGCGTCAGCGTCGACGAATCGCTCGGCGACAAAGTCAGCGTTACGGTCATTGCCACACGCTTCGACGAGGAAGACGAAGAAGTCGCCGAACCCGAACCCGTTCGCCCGACGTTTCCGGATAAGTTGACGACGGCACCGTTGCGCGCCCGCGACACAATGCGTTCGTCGTCGCCGTTCGGGACGTTCAATCCGCCGTTCGGCTCCAATCAACAGCAACGCGACACTTCAAACGACCCGATAACAATTCCGCCGTGGATGCGCTCCAACAAGTAATTGACTTGACCGACAAAAAATTTCCCTGTCAACGCGACGGGGATTTTTTTATGCGTAATGTGCACGCCGTCACCGACCGCGTCGGTAAACGGGCCGTCATGGATGACGACCAACCGCCTGCGTTGAAACCGTGATGGTTTCATTGCAGGCGCAGTTTTCTTTGGTTACTTTCTTTTGCTGCCAAAAGAAAGTAACAGACACGCTTGACTTTGAGCCGCTACAACTTGCTACAATCTGCGCGGAGGTGTTTGATATGAAGACACGAAAATTGCGCGACTTGACGGTTTCCGCCGTCGGCATGGGCTGCATGGGTTTCAGTCACGGCTACGGCGCGTGCCCGCCCGAAAGTGAGTCGATTCGGCTCATGCGTTCGGCTTACGAGGATTACGGTTGCACGCTCTTTGACACGGCGGAAGTTTATGCGGCTTACGAAAATGAAATTCTCGTCGGCAAAGCTCTCAAGCCGATTCGCGACAAAATCGTCTTGTGCACGAAGTTTATGCCCGAACTTTTTTTGCCCGGTCAAGAAATTCCCGAAGGCAAAACGTCCCGCAAAGGTTTGCGCAACGCCGTCGAAGGTTCACTTAAACATTTGCAAACGGATCACATCGATTTGTATTACGAACACCGCGTGCCGCCCAATCGCGACGTTGCCGAAGTTGCAACTTGGATGGGCGAACTTATCCGCGAAGGCAAAATTCTCGCCTGGGGTGTGTCCGAAGCGACGCCCGAACAAATTCGCCGTGCGCACGCCGTCACTCCGTTGACCGCCGTTCAAAGCGAATATTCAATCATGGAGCGCAAAGTTGAAGCCGAAGTTTTGCCGCTGTGCCGCGAACTCAATATCGGTTTCGTCGCGTATTCGCCGATGGCGGGCGGTTTTTTGAGCGGCAAGTACACTTCGCAGACGAAATTCGAGGGCGACGACGTGCGACGTGTTATCACGCGCTTTGACCCGAAAAACATGGACGCGAATCAAGCCTTGCTCGACCTGATTAAAAAATTCGCCGCCGACAAAAACGTCACGCCCGCGCAGATTTCGCTTGCGTGGATGATGTGCAAAAATGATTTCGTCGTCCCGATACCCGGCATGAGACGCGACGAACGGCTCAAAGAAAATTTCGGCGCGGCGGACGTCAACTTGACCGTCGACGAACTTGCCGAACTTGAAGCGGCGTTGTCGAAAATCACGATTCACGGCGACAGAAAAGACACCGACATTCAAAAACTCGGCACCGTCAAAGCAATTTCCGTGCACTGAAACACAAACGCGACGCAAATCCGACCGTCACGGATGACGGCCGTCGTCTGCGCACGATACAGGATGTATCGTAGCAGGCTGCTTTCTTTGGGCAACGTGGACGTTGCATCCAACCGGTTTAACGTTGTTACTCCGATTGGCGAGGCGGCTAACAAATTGTTCTCCTGCTTTTAAAGCGGGTCTTTCGCGCCGAAAGAAAGTAACATTCAAGCCCTTGCGCCGAAAAATCATCTGTGCTACAATGCACGCGGTTTTTTCGGAAAAGAGGTGACTGACAGCTAAAAATTTTAAAGCCTCATGAAGTCATGAGGTCGACGTGCCAATCGGTCCATAATGTGGTCGCTGCGGTCAATTCGGTTGACGAGAACGGGGACGGCGTCGAATCCTGCACAAACCTAGCGAAAACCAAGCGATGACGGAATGTGCGTTGTACAGACAGACTTTTGCTGAATATTACGAAAGGACAAATGTTGCTGGTATTGCAAGGCAGTCACGAACAAGACACTTGCAATATGTACCCGTTCGTTAGCGGGGAATTTACGCCTGTGGAGATTTACAGCAAACGTCAGTAGCTTGTCAGAAATGGCGGCGAACGCGGAATCGACGAAGCAGGAATGAAACATAAGAGTTTTTATAACTTTTTATAAGTTTTCAGTAACGGTGAGTCACATGTCTGCTTACTGCGAAATTTGTCAAAAGGGCGCGATGTCCGGCATGAACGTCAGCCACTCGCACTTGAAGACCAAACGCAAATGGAAGCCCAACATTCAGCGCGTGCGTGCGCTCGTCGACGGGCAAGTCAAACGCGTCAACGTCTGCACCCGTTGCCTTCGTTCGGGCAAAATCCAACGTGCGCTCCAATGACTTCACGCCAAAATAAAACTCCTCGACCGTTGCGGTTGAGGAGTTTTTTGATTGCGCGTTTGTGAATCAGTCGAGCGTGCCGCGTTCGCGAACTTCTTCGGCGGCGGCGTTCATCCTGTCGAAAGATTCGCGGACACCTTTGCCCGTGGGCGCGTAATTCGCCGCGTGTTTGCGGTCAATGCCGATACCGTTGGCTTCGGCGGCGGCGTCAATGTTCGCGCCAATGAAAACGTAATTCCAATCGTACTGCTTGGTCGTGGCCTCGACGAGCGATTTAACTTTGGCTTTGGTGAATTCCTTGCTGGCGTTTTCGTAACCGTCGGTCATAATCAGCACAATCACGCGTCTTTTGGCGGGACAAACTTTTTCGGCTTCCATTTTCGCCAAAGTTTCGGTGAGCGTCATGCCGACAGCGTCAAGCAAAGCCGTCGTGCCGCGTGCGTAATATTGCGCCGAAGTCAATTCGGGCACCTGTTGCAGGTCGACGGCGTCGGTGATTTTTTCGTATTGGTCGTCGAACAAAACCGTCGTGACTTGAGCCGCGCCCGCTTTGGATTTCTGCTGAGCGATAAAAGAATTGTAACCGCCGATTGTGTCCGCCGCCAAACTGCTCATGGAGCCTGAACGGTCGAGTATGCAAATTATTTGCACGGGCTCGGCGGAAGTCTGCTTGCAAGCGTCGCTGTGTTTGTGCGTCAACTGAACTTGTTCTTTGACCGGCTCGGCGGTTTCTTTGACGGGCAACGTTTTGGAATACGCCTGTCCGACGAACAAAAGCATCACCACGGATAAAATCAGTACACGGAACATTTCGGTCGCCTCCTCAAATGTCCAAATCTAAATCGCTGCGAAATTTGATGGCCTCGGCAATTTGTCCCGCCAAAATCGTGTCGCCGCCGCCGGCAAGATCAGCAATCGTGCGCCCGACTTTGATAATTCGGTCGTAGGAACGTGCGGAAAGTTTTTTCGTCTCGAACACGGTCTTGAGCAAATTTTCGGCGGCAGGTTCCAAAACGCAAAGTTTCTGAATCAAGGCGTGAGTCATTTGCGCGTTGCAGAAAAGTTTGTACGGTGCAAGTCGTTGCGTCTGAATTTTTCGGGCGGCCGAAACTCGTTTGCGAATTTCGGCGGAAGATTCGTTGCGGCGTTTGGAACTCAATTCGTCGTACTTGACGCGAGGCACGCGAATTTGAATGTCGATTCGGTCAAGCAACGGTCCCGAAAGTCGCCGCGTGTAACGTTTGATGTCGGCGTCCGAACAGCGGCAGTTGTGTTCTTTGTCGCCGTACCAGCCGCACGGGCACGGGTTCATTGCGCAGATCAAAATCATGCTTGACGGGAAAGTCAGCGTGCCGTTGACGCGACTGATTGTAATTTGGCGTTCTTCCAAAGGTTCGCGCAGAGCTTCAAGCGTCGACTTTTTGAATTCGGGCAACTCGTCGAGAAACAAAATTCCGTTGTGCGCAAGCGTGACTTGACCCGGTGTCGGATTCGTGCCGCCGCCGATTATCGCCGCGGTTGAGGCGTCGTGATTCGGATTTTGAAACGGTCGCTTCGTCACAAGTCCGCTGCCTTGCGGAAGTTTGCCCGCGACGGAATAAATTTTCGTGACTTCCAGAGCTTCTTCACGCGTCAATTCGGGCAAAATTGAACTCATGCGTTTGGCAAGCATCGTTTTGCCGGAGCCGGGCACGCCGACCATCAAGACGTTGTGACCGCCCGCCGCCGCAATTTCAAGCGCACGTTTCGCCGTGTGTTGACCTTGCACGTCCGCGAAATCGTCAACCAACTCCATGAAACCTTCGGCTTCGTCGACGGGCACGGGCGTCGCAAGTTCCAAGTCTTTTTCGCCGTCGAGGAAGTCAACCAGATCAATCAAAGTTTTCGGCGCGTAAACTTCCAAACCGTCGACCAGCAAGGCTTCGTTGATGTTTTCGGGCGCGACGATTAATTTTTTGAAACCTTCGGCGCGTGCGGTTATCGCGATTGGCAAAACACCCGCCACGGGACGCAAAACGCCTTCAAGCGACAGTTCGGCGACGAACAGAAATTCTTCGCAGACACTCGGACGAAGGCGCCCTTGCGCGGCAAGCAAACCGATTGCGATTGGCAAGTCAAGTCCCGCGCTTTCTTTTCGGACGTTGGCGGGCGCAAGGTTGATTGTGATTTTTTCCGTACGCGAACGAAGTCCCGAATTTTTAATCGCGGTTCGCACGCGTTCTTTCGATTCGCGCACGGCTGTCGACGGCAGACCGACGATGTCGAAGGCGGGCAAACCGTTGGCGGTGTCGACCTCGACGGAAATAATCAAGCCGTCAACGCCTTGCGTCGCCGCACCAAAAGTTCTGGCGTACAAAGTTCAAACCTCCCCCGTGACCTCGAAAGCGTTTTCAATGTGGTGAATTTCTTCGACGCGCTCACCGTAAGCGAAAACTTCAATCACGTCGAAACGGCAGGCGCAGTCCGAAAAATTTTCGTCGGCAAGAAAAAATGCGGCAGCTCTGATGATTTTTTTCTGCTTGCGAAGGTTGACTGCCTCGGCGGGCAAACCGTGACGGATGTTCGAGCGCGCTTTGACCTCGACGAAAGCAAGCGTGCCGTCACGTTTGGCGACAATGTCAATTTCCGCCGACCGAATGCGAAAGTTGCGGGCGACGATTGTGTAACCGTGTTCCTCAAGAAATTTCGCCGCGCAGTCTTCGCCGAATTTGCCAAGAGTTTTTTGTCTGCTCATGAATTTTCAACCCGAAAAATTTTGAAACGTTTGATTGCGTTGACGAATCGCGGCAGTCGAAACGTTTCGGTGAACACCAATTGTTCCGCCACTTTTAAAGTGGCAACCCGAAAA
>JAFVBP010000276.1 GCA_017479925.1 Selenomonadaceae bacterium
CGGCGTCACGTCAACGAATTGCGCTTGAGCTTGCAAACTCGGCTGAACTGTCGAAAATTCCTGCGGCGTCACGTCAACGAATTGCGCTTGAGCTTGCAAACTCGGCTGAACTGTCGGAATTTCCTGCGGCGTCACGTCAACGAATTGCGCTTGAGCTTGCAAACTCGGCTGAACTGTCGAAAATTCCTGCGGCGTCACGTCAACGAATTGCGCTTGCAGTGTCGGCTGAACCGTTTGGAATTGCGCGGGCTGAACGTCGACGGGTTGTCGCCAAGATCTGCCGCCGCCGATTAAATTCAGCATCGACTGCGCGTTGTTGTCCGCCTGCGGTAAAAGCGTTTGCAAGTTCCGTGCGCCCGAAAATCTTTGCACGCCGTCGATTCGTGGAGTTGTTTGAGTCGGCTGAACCGTCGGTTTCGTCACGAGGAGCGTTTCCGCATTCATGCCAAAAAAATAAACCGTTGTGTCGACCGTGAATTTGTCGTCCGCCGAATCCGTCGCGGGCATTGTCGTCGGCACAAGCGTCGCGTCGCCCGAAACGCCCGAAACGTCCGAAGTGTCCGCCGCCGAAGATTTATTCGCGCCCGAAGTCTGCCGTTGATTGACGGGTTGTTCGGGCGAAGTTTTTGCGTCCTGCGTTTTGTCGACGGCTTGAGTTTGAGCCGCCGTGTCGTCCTGTTGAGGCGCGTCCTGCGCTGTGTCACTCGTTCCTTGAGCTGATGTCGCCGTTGCCGCGTCGATTTTTTCGGCGTCCGATTCAACCTGCGCGAGTTTTTTGGCAGTGTCCTGCAAGTCCTGAACGTTCTGCTTCAACTCGTCGATTTTGGCGTTTATCTTGTCGAGCGTCGCGCTGAAATTGCGTTTGCCCGCCCGCGATGCAGGTCGGTTTGCCCGCGTGGCGGCTGACGTTGTGCGCGTCGACGCCGTCGGTTGATTCGGGGCTATCGACATCAAATTTGTAGCGTTTGCCATGTTTCGCCTCACCTCTCTCAAAAGTTTATCGAAGAAAGTTAGCGCGCAATTAAACCGTCGAAAATATTTGATTCACAGTTCGACGACCGTATCGGGCACTTTTAAAAAGTGCGCAAACAATTGGTGCAAGCCGCAACGTTTTCGCCGCGTCAAAGTTCGACAACCGTGTCAGCAAGCTCCGTGACGGGCAATCGGTGCGTCGCAATGACAATCGTCCGCCGCGGTGAAAAATTTTTTATCAGCGACAAAACTTTTCGTTCGGTGAGTGCGTCGAGTCCTGCCGTCGGTTCGTCGAGCAAAATTATCGGCGTGTCTTTGAGCAGTGCGCGAATCAAGCCCAAACGTTGCAGTTGCCCGCGACTTAATTTCTGCGGCGAATTTAAATCGAGTGTCGACAAGTTCAGCGCGTCTAAAAATTTTCGTAAGCGCGTGTCGTCGAGCGTGCCGAACATCAAAAAATTTTCCCGTAACGTCGCGTCGAACAGGTGCGGTGCTTGCGGTACGTAAGCGATTTTCGACAGCCGCGAAGATTTTTCCATGCGCGAAGTCGGCAGGTCGTTCCAGAAAATTTCGCCCGCCGTCGGTTGCAAAAGTCCCGCCAAAAGTTTCAGCACGGTTGACTTGCCCGCGCCCGATGCGCCGATTAACGCCGTGATTTTGTTCGCGGGAAACGTCAAACTCACGTCCCGCAATGTCGGCGAAAATTTTTGCGGGTAAGTGAAGCTCACGTTGTCGAACGAAATTTCGGGCGGCATCAAGATTTTTTCGACGGAGCCTGTGACTTCCTTCGACGCGTGCAGGAAAGTTTTCATGCGTTCGAGCGACGAACGAGCCGCAATCGTCACGTGAAACGCCACGCCGAATTTTCGCACGGGCAAAAAAAATTCCGGCGACATCAACAGCAGAAACAGTGCCGGCTTGAATTCGACGCCGCCCGAAATTAATCGCAAGCCCAACGTCACGGCGACCAGCGCGATTGACAGCGTCGTCATCAATTCCAGCGCGAACGACGACACGAATGCAAGTTTGAGCACATCCAAAGTTGCCGCCGAAGATTTTTTCGACGTTGACTTGAGCATATCTGCGCCCGCGTCGACACGCCCGAAAAGTTTCAACGTCGTTATTGCCGCCAATAGTTCGCGAAAATCGCCGTTGAGCCGCTGAAGTTCGAGCCACGCCCGCGAATTTCGTTCCGCCGTCGCCTTGCCGATAAGCCACAGCAAAAGCGGTGCCACGGGCAACGTCACGAGCAAGATTATCGCCGTCAAAATGTCCGTGAACGCCGCGCAGATTAAAAACGTCGGCAAAAAAATTATCGCGGCTGTGACGTGCGGCGCGACCTTGATAAAAAATTCGTCGAGCGATTTTAACGCGTCGAAAGTCAATGTCAACAGTTCGCCGCTTGGAATTTCGTCGACGAAAATTTTCGCGTGAATTCTTCGGCGGAAGTTGGTTTGCACGTCGATCGACAATCGAGCGAAAAATTTTTCTGTCGCGCCCGACAAGAAAATTCGTCCAGCGAAGAATGCGCCCGTCAACAGCAAAAATTTTTCCGACGGATTGTCGACAAACTCGACCAAAAAATTCGCCGTTGCCAAAATAAAAAATCCTTCGACGAGCTTGCAAAGCGCAACCTTGCCGAGGATTTTTTTGTTCGAGCGAATCAGTTCAATGACAGTTGACATCTTGCGTTATTCTGAAAAATCACGACGCGGGCGAAAACTTGTCCCATGTCCCTTAGCACTTGTCCCTTGCATCAATGATAACTGACATCTTGCGGCGTCACGCGGGCTTTGAAGACCCTGTACGACCAGAATTGGTAACAAAGCACAATCGGCACGAACACAAGCGCGGCACCCGTCATCAAAAGCAACGTGTGCGGCGTCGACGCGGCGTTGTAAATGTCCAAACTCCACTGCGGCATCAAGCTCGAAACCATCAGCCGCGGGAACAGTGCGTTGAAAAATCCGACCGTCAAAAACACGATTGCCAACGTCGACGAGGCGAACGCCTTGCAACCGCAACCCGAACGTGCGCCCGCGCAACTTGCGATTATCGCCGCGATTGACAGTCCGAGGAAAATCACCGTCGAAAGTTTTGCCAAAATGTCCGTGTCGTGAGCCGCCGCCGCCGCGAACAACACGTAAGCCAAAAGCGTCGATAGTCCCAGCCGCAGACTTTTTTGTTGCAGTTCGTGCAAAAGACCTTCGTCCGCGATTTTGATCAGCAAAAAATTCGTTCCGTGAAACGCGAACAGCAACACGAAGAAAATTCCGCCGAGGAGCGCGCACGGGCTGAGCAAGTCCAAAAAAGTTCCGACGTAATGCATTTGATGATCTATCGCCACGCCGCGCAGGAGATTGGTGACCGCGACGCCCCAAAGCAGTGCCGGCACGAAACTTCCGAACATGATTGAGCAGTCCCAAAAGTCAACCCAATCCGAAGCTTTGAATTGTCCGCGAAGTTCAAAGGCTACACCGCGCATAATCAACGCGAGCAACATCAAAAACAGCGCGAGGTAAAACGTGCTGAACATCGTCGCGTAGACGTGCGGAAATGCCGCGAACGTCGCGCCGCCCGCGGTTATCATCCAAACTTCGTTGCCGTCCCACACGGGTCCGATTGCACGAACGAATTGCGCACGCTCATTTTTCGGGCGACCGAACATCATCATGCCGACGCCGTAGTCGAAGCCTTCCAGGACGAAAAAGCCCGTGAACAGCACCGTTATCAGGATAAACCAAATGACATTTAAGTCCACAATCATCACTCCCCTGCAGAAAATTTTTCAGCGCGTAAAGACCGTGTAAACAACCGTAACGGCGATTGCTCCGATGCCTATCACCGCCGCGCCGATACCGACCATTGCGGCGACGGTTATGTTTTGAACGTGTTTGCCAATACCGTCGATTTTGGCATCCATTTTGTCGAACTTGGCGTCCATTGCGTCGAATTTGGCGTAGAAACGCTGATTCATCTCTTTTATGTCTTCGTCGTGTTTTTGGCGCATTTCGCGAATTTCTTCAGCCCGTTGATTGTCGCGGTCGCGTATCTCCGTTTTAAAGTCGCGCATTTCTTGGATAAACATGTTAAATTTTGCGTCCTGCAACGCCAACTGTTGCTGAACGTCAACGTTGATTTTTTCTTGCTCAGTCATTGAAATCGCCTCCCGCAAAAGTCAGCGCGTCAAGATTGAGTAAATGACGGTTATCGCGATTGTTGCGACGCCGATAATTGTTGCGACGGACAAATTGCGCACGTGGCTGCCGATATTGTCGATTTTGGCGTCCATTTTGTCGAACTTGGCATCTATGGCGTCGAATTTGGCGTAGAAACGCTGATTCATCTCTTTTATGTCTTCGTCGTGCTTGGCTTGAGCGGCATCCTGTTTTTGGCGCAGTTCGCGAATGTCGGCGTCTTGCCGCTCACGAGCCGCCCGCGACTCATTGACGAATGCATCGATCTTGTCGCTAAGAGCGTCAACTTTAATGACAAGCGTGTCAATTCGTGCTCCCTGTGCGTCAATTTGTCGCTGAACGTCAACGTTGATTTTTTCTTGCTCGGTCATTGAAATCGCCTCCCCGCATGAAGTCGTGAAGTCAATCCTCCGTGATTTTCGTGCGACGAATGAACATGACCGCCGCGAAGACCGCCAAGACCGCAAGGAACAAGTAAATCGCCGTGAAACCGATTAACGTCAACCAAACTTCGTTTGCGGACAAATTCGGGCTGACCGCGACGGCAGTTTTTTGCAGACCGACGACAATCCACGGTTGACGTCCCGCCTCCGCAATGTACCAGCCGACCGAGTTGGCGATAAACGGAAGCGGCAACAGAAGCGGCATCATCTTCAGGCAACAAAGGTGTCCGCGAATT
The DNA here is from genome assembly GCA_017479925.1 of Selenomonadaceae bacterium. Lineage (GTDB taxonomy): Bacteria > Bacillota > Negativicutes > Selenomonadales > Selenomonadaceae > Quinella. The sequence goes on from JAFVBP010000276.1 coordinate 4,849, forward strand.
TTCGTGCGTTGGAAGAAAACCAGACAGCCCGTCGCCAAAACAATCAACAGCATCAAGCCGCCCGAACCGATCATTGCGCGGAAACTCCAAAACATGCCGCGAACGTCGTTGGGAATGTAATAGCCGCTGCCGTATTTTTCGACAGCCTCGCGTTGCAAGTCGTTGATGCCTTTGACTTCGCCGTCAAACGAGTTGTGCACCATGAAGCTGAACATTTTCGGAATCAAAATCTCGAAATCGTTGCGACCGGCAGATTGATTAATGTCGGCGACGACGGCGAACGGTGCGGGATTTTCCGTCTCCCACAGTGCCTCGAACGAAGCCAATTTCATCGGGTTTGCTTGAGCCAAATACTGCGCGTGCATGTGACCGGAACCCATGACGCCGAGCAAGCCGACGAGCGTGTACAAAACTGCGCGGCGAAGCGTGCGAACGAACATTTCACGCGACACGTCATCGGTGGCGATTTTCCACGCGCTCACGACGATAACCAAAAATCCGCCCGTAGTAATGCCGGCAAAAAAGGCGTGTGAATATTCGCCGACGACGTAAGGATTGGTGACCAATTCGGCGAAATCCGTCATGACTGCGCGACCGTTTTCAATCGCGTAACCGACGGGGTGTTGCATGAACGAATTTGCGACGAGAATCCAGAACGCCGAAAGGTTACTGCCGAACGCGACAATCCAAATGCACAGGCAGTGAACTTTTTCGCTGAGCTTGTCCCAACCGAAAATCCACAGCCCGATAAACGTCGACTCAATGAAAAATGCAGTCAACGCCTCAAGTGCGAGCGGCGCGCCGAAAATGTCGCCCATGAAGCGTGCGTATTCCGACCAGTTCATGCCGAAGTGAAATTCCTGCACGATGCCCGTCACGACGCCCATTGCGAAGTTAATCAGGAAGATCGTCCCGAAAAACTTCACGAGATTTTTGAGTTTGACGCGTTCCTCGAAACTGCCGCTGTTGACATACCACGTTTCAAGCAGCGCGACGAAGATTGACAGCCCCAACGTCACGGGCACGAACAAAAAATGATAAATCGTTGTTATTGCGAACTGCAGTCGCGATAAAATCAGTGCGTCCATGAAATCACTTCCCCTCGCAAAAAAAATTCGTTGCGCATTACGCCTTGCACATCGATAGAGCGTCGTCTATTCGTTGCCCGCCCGAAGGTGAACAACTCAACGAACCGATCATAAATGCAAAATTTGCCGACCGTGGAGGCGTGTTGATGTTTGGTGACTTTGTGCGTTGTTGAGTTTGCGGTTTGACGTTTGGCGAACGGGCGTTTTGTCGCGACGAAATTTTACCGTCGAAACTTAACGGGCGCGTTTGTTCGACATCTGCAGGAGCTTTCATTAACCCGAAGGTTTTCTTAACCCTGAAAGCGGAGGTGTGCAGCCTCTCAGTTCATCTGCACCTGAACCGACTTCGCTCAACCAATGCACAAGGCGTAATGCGCAACGTTCAAATTCACTTGCTGACGAATTCTTCGAGGACTTCGAGTGCGCCGGCATGCGCGTCGAAAGGCAACTTGTAATCGACCTTCGTTTCAATCAACGCGGTGTCGATCTCGTTGGAAATTTTGTCCGCCGTCGACTGCATTTTTTTGATAATTTTGCGCACACGGTTGCGGTCAAAATCAATCGTCGTGACGCGCTCAATGTCGTAGCGGTAAGTCGTCTGGTTGCCTTCCTTGTTGAAGACGTAGCCGACGCCCGCGTTTTTCTGCAACAGGCTCGAACTTTGGAATTGACGCAAGCCGCGCAAAGTTTCACAGGCAATGTGGCGTTTCTTGTTCACG
>JAFVBP010000022.1 GCA_017479925.1 Selenomonadaceae bacterium
AGTAAGTGACGCGTTCGCCGTCGATTTCCATGTCGACGTTGCCGACACGTGCGCCGCCGGGTTCCTTGCGCAGGTGGAATTCAATGAGCTTATACGGCTTGTCGACGTTGACATATTCGTCGTGGAAAATCTGATAAATTTCGTCGGGCAAAAGTTCTTTGTGCTTGTGGTCGCTGACGTTTTTGACTAGATAGCCGAAGTCTTCGCGCATTTTTTTGGGCATTTCGATACCGTAATTCTGCTCCATGATGTAGCCGACGCCGCCTTTGCCGCTCTGCGAATTGATTCGGATAACGTCGCCGTCGTATTCGCGTCCGATGTCGTGCGGGTCGATCGGCAGGTACGGCACCGTCCAACGTTCGGGATTTTTTTCGTCGCGCCAATGCATACCTTTGGCGATTGCGTCTTGATGACTGCCGCTGAAAGCCGTAAAAACCAGTGCGCCCGCGTACGGTTGACGGTCATGAACGGTCATGCGGGTGACGCGTTCGTACATTTCGACGAGCGTGGGCATGTCGCTGAAGTCAAGTTTCGGGTCGACGCCGAGCGCGTACATGTTCATTGCCAAAGTGACGATGTCGACGTTGCCCGTGCGTTCGCCGTTGCCGAAAAGCGTGCCTTCGATTCTGTCGGCGCCCGCCAAAAGTCCGAGTTCGCAGTCCGCGACGCCGCAACCTCTGTCGTTGTGCGGGTGCAGGCTCAAGACAACTTTGTCGCGGAACTTCAGATATTTGTTGATGTAAGCGACCTGCGCGGCGTAAATGTGCGGCAAACTCATTTCGACGGTGACGGGGATGTTGATAATCGGCTTGCGGTCAATCACCGGCTCCCACACGTCCAAAACGGCGTTGCAAACGTCCAGCGCGTATTCGGGTTCCGTGCCCGTGAAACTTTCGGGCGAATACTCGAAGCGGTAATTTGCGCCCGCCTGCTGTGTAAGTTCAAGCAAAAGTTTCGCGCCGTCGACGGCAATTTGTTTGATTTCGTCTTTGGACATGCGGAAAACTTGTTCGCGCTGTGCGACGGAAGTTGAATTGTACACGTGAACAATCGCATTTTTCGCGCCGTCAAGTGCCTCGAAAGTTTTCTTGATGATGTGTTCGCGTGCCTGCGTCAAAACCTGAACCGTCACGTCGTCGGGAATCAAGTTGTCTTCAATCAGCGTGCGAAGGAGCGCGTATTCGGTTTCGCTTGCGGCGGGGAAGCCGACTTCGATTTCCTTGAAGCCGATTCGCACGAGCGTTTTGTAAAACTCAATCTTTTCGTCGAGGCTCATTGGCGTTATCAGCGACTGGTTGCCGTCACGCAGATCGACACTGCACCACACGGGCGCGGCGGCGGGATATTCCTTCGTCACCCAATCGAAAATCATTTCGGGCGGCAGGAAGTAGCCTTTGCTGTACTTGGTGAAATTTTTCAAAGTCAACACCTCATTGTAGAACCAGGGAACAGAACAAGAACCAGTTTTTTCTCGTTCTAGTGCCCGGTTCTATTCCCTAATTAATTTGACGCGCAGATTATATTCGCAATCGTCGACAAAGTAAAGCTTGTATTGTGTCTTTACTTGCGCGAATTTTTGTGGTATAGAATTTGCTAAAAGGAGGCGGTCAAACGTGAAGAAATTTTTTCAACTTCTGTTCGTCGCGGCGGTGCTTATGACTTCGACATTGGCTGCGGCACAGTTCGGCGACTATTACGAGGCCGAAGGTTTCAGTTATCCCGAAGACGGTCAGCCGCGCAGTGCAATGCGCCGAATAGCAATTATGGACGCGTATCGCTACTTGGCGGAGGAAGTCGACGCCCTGAACGTCACGGCAACTTCCACCGTGAAAAATCTGCGCGACCTGGACGACGAAATTAACACGCGTGTCGAAGCTGCTCTGCGCGGCGCGAAAGTCGTTTCCGCCAAATTTGAAACCGACGGTTCTTTTCGTGCGATAGTTCGTCTGCCCAAAAACGGTCCGCAGTCGATTACTGCCGCAGTACTCAAGCCCGGTGTCGTCGTCGAAGATTTCCCGAAGCCGAAGAGCATCAACATTCGCACGGAAGTCAGTTACACGGGTCTGGTCATCGATTGTCGCGGGCTGAATTTGTCGGAAGCGATTTCGCCTGTGATTAAATCTTCGGGCGGCACGGAAATTTACGCGTACAAAAATGTCGGCTATGACAACGCGGTCAACAACGGTCTGGTCGAATACTCCGCCGATGTCAATTCGTCGCGTGCGGGGGCGACGCCGCTTGTCGTCAAGGCCGTGAAAGTTTCGGACGGTTGTGATGTGCTCGTCAGCGACGAAGACGCCGATAAAATTCTTGCCGCGAATCAGTCGACGAAATTCCTGATTAACTGCGCGGTCGTTTTGGTGAGGTGAGCGTCATGAAAAAATTTTTCCCGCTCGTCGTCGCGTTGATGATTTTTTTTTGCGGATCAACAACTTTCGCGGCTGAAAAATTAATTGAAGCGTCGGGCAATTACATCATGGATTCGCGCCTTGACGAGACGCCTGCAAGTGCCACAGCCCGCGCCCGCGAAGAAGCCAAACATGCCGCAGTCGAAAAAGCCGGCGTATACCTGCAGAGTTACGCGAAAATGGTTGACTTTGAACTCGATATCTACGAGGTTCAATCCGTCGCGGCGAGGTTGCTGAAAATCCAAGACGAATCAAGCAACGTCGAGATCGTCGAAGGAACATTGCTCAAGTTCACCGTGAAGATTAAAGCTTTGGTCAACGAAATCAGCGACGAAGAATTAAAGTCCATGATGCAAAACCGTCAAGCTCTCGACGAAATGACGCGCAAGTATCGTGAACTGCAAGACAAGTACAACGCGGTCAATCAACAGATGGCTCAACTTAAAGCCGATTACGACAATGCCGACGAAGCACGCAAAGCCGAAATCAAACGCGAAGTTGCTCTCAACATGAAAAAGTTTTCCGCCATTGACGAATTGTCCAAAGGCAACGAATTCGCGGCAAACGGAAACATGTCGCAAGCTCTTGCCGCTTACGACAAGGCAATTCAATTTGACCCGCAACTGTCCGAGGCTTACAACAATCGCGGCACCATTCGCCACGAGACGGGACAACTCTCCGAGGCGATTGACGATTATTCGGCGGCGATAAAGTTGAAGTCCGATTACGCCGAAGCATTCAACAATCGCGGCAACGCTTATGCGGCTCTCGAACGCTTTGCCGAAGCCGAACGAGATTTGCAAACGGCAGTCAAGCTCAAAGACAATTCCGCCGCAATTCACAACAATTTGGGCAGCGTGTACTTTTCGCAGAAAAAGTTTGACGCGGCATTGAACGAATACACGCGGGCTTTGCAACTCAATCCGAACAACACCGAATCGCTGTACAATCGCGCACTCACCCGTTACGCGCAGGGCGATTTGGCGACGGCTCTGCTTGATCTTTCGGCGGCAATGAAGTTGAATCCCGCGGACTCTTCGATACGCGAACTTTACGAAAAAATCATGCATGCGGTCGGCTGAAATGCAATGCACAATGTCGACGTTTTCGCAATAAAAAATCCCTCGACGACTTGTCGGGGGAAATTTTTTTGTCCGTCGCGTTTCAGAATCTGAACGTCGCACCGCCCATAACGAAACGTCCCGGCGCGTTGTATTGATAAATTCCGCCGTAAGAGTAATTTTGATTCGTGAAGTTGACGGCGCGCAGATAAACCGTCGCCCAATCGGTCACGTCGTAGCTGACATTGAAGTCCAACGCGGCGAACCTGCGCGGAGCATTGCTTGCGGCGGCGTCTTCGTACTTGAAATTGTTGTCGAAGCCGCTGCCTGCCACGGCAAGCAAATTTGCGCGAAGCCCGCGGTTGCGATAATGAAGTCCCGCACGAAAACCGTTCGGTTGAGGATAATGCCAGCTGTCGTAACGGACAGTCTTCGTGTGCGAATAACCAAGCGTGTAACTGAAATGGTCGTCAACTTTCTGCGTGAAAGAAATTTCAACGCCGCGTTCTTTGATTGAGCCGCTCTCGACGTATTCCGAATATGAACCGAAAGGCAACGCGTGTTTGCGTTCCGTGTTGAAGAAATTCAACGTCGCGCTTGTCTTGTCGCTAAAGTTGTGTTCGACGCCGACATTGGTCGTGCTGCCCGTTTCGGCTTTGAGATTTGATCTGCCCATCAAGTCGTCGTTGAGCATTTGCCACGAAGGAATTCTGTAAAAACGTCCCCACCACGCGTAAAGTTTCGTCTTGTCCTGCGGGCGATAATTGACGGCGATTTTCGGCGACCAATGACGTCCGAAGCGGCTGTTTTGGTCAAGTCGCGCCCCGACAACCGCAGTCCACTTGTCGCCGAAAGCCATCGTGTCTTGCAGGTAATAAGCGCGGTTGGTCTCTTTGTTGTACGGGTTGCGGAAATAACCTTCGGATGTGCGCCCGTAAAGCGCGTCGATTTCCCAGCTGTCGATTTTGTTTTGGTGCCACTCGAAGCCCGCGATAACTTTGTGTTGACCGAGTGCCCAGCCGTTTTGGTAGTCGAAGCCCTGCATTTTCTGGTACGTGCTCAAGTCGTGACGGCTCAAATATTTGTGCGTCACAACGTCATATTCGCTGATGTATTCGTCGGTCTCATAAATGTCGTCGTATTTGCGATTGGCTGCCTTGTAGTTTCGGAAGTAGCGGAAAAAACCCGGCGTCGACGTGCCTTCCTTGAAGTTGTAAGTCAGCGACAAGTTGTTGTACAGGTCGAAGTAATGGCGATGTGTCGTCGTCTCGTCCCTGTCAAACTTGCCGTAGCCGTGCGAACGGTGCATAAAATTCAGCGTCAACGAACTGCGATCGTCAAAGCGATTGTCCAGCCGAATCGACAGCGTGTTGTCGTTTATGTCGCTCAAGTTTGCAGATGTGTCGCCGTATTTGTACGGGTGAGATTTGTGCAAGCCCGCCGTGAAAAACCAGCCGAACTTGCCGACCGCGCCTTGATTGGTGATTTCGTAATTGTACCTGTGCCAAGAGCCTGCGTTAAAGTCAAGCGTCGTTTCGTGCCGCGTGCCTTTTTTGGTGATGATGTTGACAACGCCGCCGACCGCGTCAGCACCGTAAAGCGCGGAGTAGCCGCCTTTGACGATTTCAATGCGCTCAACCATTTTTATCGACGGGATGACAAGCAGGTTGACGCTGTGTCGAAAGCCGCCGACGCTGTAAGCGTTATCGTTGTCGAGTCGCTGCCCGTCGACAAGCACGACGATATTCGGATTGCCGTTGATCATGACCGCGTTGTTGCCCTGAATGACCAAGCCGTTGACGTGACTCAAGGCCTCCTCGACGCTTTGATACTTGTTGCGTTCGATTTCTTCGGCGGTGACGACGTGAACCGTCGCGGGCGTGTCCCAACGGTTTGTTGGAATGCGTTCGGCGGTTATCACGAAGTCTTCGCTCTCCAAATAATTTCGGACAGTCTCGTTGGTATCCGCCGCAAAAGTTTGGCTTGCGGGCAAAAGCAAACTCACCGTTAAAGCCGCCGTCAATCGACGCCGACTTGTTGCAGAAAAAATTTTTGACACGTTGGCAAACTCCCTTCGCTAAAGACTTTTGATGCCGGAAATTCTTTCTTGAGCAATCGCAAGGTTGTCGCGGTACAGCTTGACGTTCGGCGAAATTTTGACGGCTTTGGCATACGCGTCGAAAGAATCTTCGTTGCGACCAACCTTCGCGCAGGCGTAGCCGAGATTGTTCCAGGCGTTGGCATAATTCTTGTTGAGCGAAACGGCCTTGCGACAACACTCAATCGCCTTGTAAAACTTTTTCTTGCGGTTGTACGCGTAAGCCAAACCGTTCCACGCCGCCGCGTTGTGCTTGTCGAGTCCGACGGCTTTTCGGCAATATTCGATGCCCGCGTCAAGTTCGTCACGGTTCAAGCAGACGTAAGCCAAACTGTTCCACGCGTTGGAATTGTCGGGTGAAACTTCCAAAGCCGCACGGTAACAAGTCGTCGCCGCGTCGAAATTTTTCAGTTCCGCGTGAAGGTTGCCCAAGTTGATTCGCGCCGCCGCGTCGTTCGGGTCAAGCTCAATCGCTCGCCGATAACAGTCAATCGCCTTGTCGAAGTTGCCCTTATACTTGCAGGCGTAACCGAGATTGTTCCACGCCGCCGCGTAATTCGCATCGAGTTCGATTGACTTGTAAGCGTTTTCA
>JAFVBP010000023.1 GCA_017479925.1 Selenomonadaceae bacterium
AAGGCGAACGCGCCCGCCGTCAACGCAAGCAAAATCGCGACGACGAAAACTTTCCGACGCATGAAACGTTCAAGCAGTCTGCGGAAACCGTTGTTGATCTTGTCGACGATTTGCGACGAAGATTTTTCACGCCGTTTCAAAATCAAAACGCACAGCGCGGGTGTCAAGGTCAACGCCACGACCGTCGAAAAAATCATCGACACGACGATTGTCAACGCGAATTGACGGTAAAGTTCGCCTGTGATGCCCGCCATAAATGCCGCCGGTATGAAGACCGACGCCAACACGCAGGCGATTGCGACAATCGGCGCGGTGAGTTCGTGCATTGCCTGAAGTGTCGCCGCTTTAACGTCAAGTCCGCGTTCCAAATTTTTTTCAACGAGTTCAATGACGACAATCGCGTCGTCGACGACAAGCCCGATTGCCAAAATCAGCGCGAATAATGTCAGCGTGTTGACCGTGAAGTTGACGAACGGGAAGACCGCGAACGTCGCCACGACCGACACGGGCACCGCCAAAAGCGCGATTACCGTCGAGCGCAAATTTCGCAGGAACAGCCACACGACGATTATCACCAACAGCAACGCTTCAAAAAATGTGTGCGAAACTTCGTCAAGCGACTGTTCGATAAATCGCGTCGCGTCCAACGAAAGTTCGTACTCCATGTCGGGCGGAAAATCTTCGCGTGCTTCCGCCAAAATTGCTTTGACCGCCGAAACGGTTTCGAGCGTGTTGGCGTCGTTTGTCAAGTGAACGGAAAGCGTCGCCGCCGTCGTGCCGTCGTGAAAAGTCAACGCGTCCGAACTTCGTGAACCAATTTCCACGCGGGCAAAATCTTTCATGCGCACGAATGAGCCGTCCGACGTTTTGATGACGATATTTTCAAAATCGGCGACGGTTTGCTTGCGGTTGGTTGAGCGTCCGACAAATTCGCGTTCCTGCTGAACACCCGTCGGCATCTTGCCCAATGAACCGACTGCGGCTTGAACGTTCTGCTCCTTGAGCGCGTTTTCAACGTCGGCAATCGTCAAGTTCAGTTCGGCTAGCTTGTCGGGATTGACCCAAATTCGCATCGAGTATTCGCCGCCGAAAATTTCTACACGACCGACGCCGTCGACGCGACGAATTTTGTCGAGGAAGTAAACCGTCGCGTAATTCTTCAAAAAAACTCCGTCGTGCGTGCCGTTGGGTGAAAACAAATTCGCCATCAAAACCTGTTCGGGCGTGTTCTTCGAGACGAAAACGCCTTGCGCCTGAACTTGTGCGGGCAAGTCGCTCATGACGCTTGACAACTTGTTTTGCACGCGCACGGCGGCGGTGTCAATGTCCACGCCGAGCGAAAAGACAATCATCAATCCGTAGTTGCCCGAAGCGTCAACCGTCGAAGTCATGAATTCCACGTCGCCGACGCCGTTCATTGCGTCTTCGATAATCTGCGCGACGGTGTTGTTGACGACCGAAGCATCCGCGCCGATATACGTTGTCGAAACAAAAACCGTCGGCGGTGCAATGTCGGGATATTCGGCTACGGGCAACCGAAAGAAACTCAGTGCGCCGACCAAAAT
>JAFVBP010000024.1 GCA_017479925.1 Selenomonadaceae bacterium
GAAATTTTTTTCGCGCTGTTGACGCAGAACAATTTTTTCCGCGACGAGGTGCAAAATTTCATCGAGCCGCCGCCGCCGTTTCACCGTTACGGGATTCCGCCGCAGTTTGATTCGGCAAAAACTTCCGTCAACGCGCAACTTCAGGCGTACAAGCAAAAACTTCGTGCGCACAAACTGAAAATCGGCGCGCTGGTCATGAATTGCAACCCGTTCACGCTGGGACATTTGCATATCGTCGAATACGCGGCGGCTCAAGTTGCACTGCTGTACATTTTCGTCGTCGAGGAAGACAAAAGCGAATTCCCGTTCGCGGACAGGTTTGAACTTGTGCGTCAAGGCGTGAAAAATTTCCGCAACGTCGAGGTTTTGCCGAGCGGTCAATTCATCATTTCGCAACAGACTTTTTCGGGCTACTTCAACAAAGCCGAACTTCAAGACGCGCAGGTTGATTCGAGCGAAGACGTTGAGATTTTCGCGACGGAAATTGCGCCCGAACTTGGCATTACGATTCGGTTTGCGGGCGAAGAGCCGACCGACAGCGTCACGCGACAATACAACGAGACCATGCGAAAAATTCTTCCGCGTCACGGTATCGAGTTTCGTGAAATTCCGCGCAAAACTTTCGGCGGCGAAGTCATAAGCGCAAGCACCGTTCGCGAATTGCTCAAACGCGGCGATTTCGCCCGAATAAAAAATCTTGTGCCCGAAACGACGTTCGAGTACCTGCGTCAACATTTCGGCTACCCGCTTTAAAAGCGGGGGAACAATTGGTGTGAGCCGTGACGTTATCGGTATTCAATCGGTGAGCGTCAATACTTCGTCAGAGACGGCAATCAAGCGTTCGTCGTGCGAAATTATCAGCGTGATTCGTTTCGACTTGTCGGCGCGAATTCTGTCAATCAGCACGTCGACCGCCGCCGCGTCGAGATTGTTGTCGGGTTCGTCCATAATCAAAACGTCCGCGGATTTTGCCAGCGCGGTTGAAATTGACGCCTTGCGCCGTTCGCCGCCCGAAGCCGTGTCGTTTTTGAGGAAATCTTTTTGTTCGACGACGGCAATCAAATTCCGCCGCAGGTGAATCATGTCGATATCGGCAAGCGCAATTCCGTCGAAGAAAATTCCGCCGCGTGACGGGCGAACAATCCCGCAGATCAAATTTATCAACGTTGACTTGCCGACGCCGTTTCGACCGACGATGCAATAAATTTTCCCGCGCTCAAAACGTCCGCTGAAGTTCGTCAAAATCCGTCGTTCGCCGAAACTTAAATCGACGCCGCGAATTTCAATCGAGTTGACGCTTGCCAAAATCCGCGTGCCGTTCACTTCGGGCGGCATGTTTTTTATTTCGGCAATTCGCATGTAAGCCGCAAGCGCGTTCTGCCGGCCTTGACCGAGCGTCATGAAGTACGATACGCCGTGCATCGCGAAGGTAAAGTAGCCGTTGAGCGCGACGAAATTGCCGACCGTGAGCGCGCCGTTCAAAACGTCAAGCCCGCCGAGCAAAAATATCAGCACCGTGAAAATTTTCGCCGTGTTCGCGTTGCCGTAAGCGAACCAGAATCGAATTTTCGACTCGCTCAAGCCCGCCGCGAAAAATTTCTCGAACGCACAATTGAACGTCGCCGCGAATTCCGTCTGCAGGCTGTGCAACTTGATTCGCAGTACGTAAAAGAAATTGTCCGACAGGCTCTCGAAATATTTTGATTCGGTTTCGCGTACCGCCGTCGACAGCGCGAAAAGTTTTTTCTTGAGCGCGAAGAAAACCGCCGCGTGAAATGTCGCCGTCGCCGCGAAAATTAACAGCCACTTGCCGCCGACCGACGCAAGGAAAATCGTCGCCATGACGAGCAAAACCGCTTGAATCGCAACGTCAATCACGCTGCCGAGCACGAACGCGATCAAGTCGTCCGAATCTTTTCCGAATCTTTTTCGACGCGTTTGGCAAGATAAATCATGTCCGTTTGGAATTGCAACCGTGCGCGCCACACGTCGCCCGTCAAGTCCGCGATTAATTTATTTGTGATTCGTGCGCGCAGTTTCGTCGAGAAAATCACGTAAAACCAATTCGCCGCAAGCGACAGGACGTTGAGCGCGAACAGTCCGCCGACAAAAAAATAAAGCCGCCCGATGTCGCGGGAGCTTAAAATTTCGTCGATGAATTTTGCCGACAGATACGGCATGAGCAAATCCGCCGCCGCCGTGACGACAGCGCACAGCACGATTAAACAAAAGCCTGACTTGAAGTCGCCGAAATATCGCAGTACGAATCGAATCACGTCACACCGCCCGAAGTTCAGCCGGTCGCTTTGAAAGCGACGTAACAATTTGTGTAACCCGCAACATTGCCGACGAGACGCAATTCAGGTTACAGCGTTCGGTCATGTTCAGGTAGACGGCGCGCAGTTGATACGGCTTGCGGTCGGGCACGGGAGAAGCCGCGAACAGCTCCTCCCGCGTGACTGCGTCCAGGAATTCGACGACGTTTCGGTCGGGAAGTTTCGCACGCCGCGTGACGCGAAGTGTTTCCTGCGTCGAGAGCGTTTCGGAAAAGATTTTTATCAGTCGCACGCCGTTTGAGTTTGTGACGACCCAAGACGGCACCGACGGATTGAGCACGAGAAATTTATTCCCGCGCCGATAAACTTTGAGCAACTCATCACAGCGCATGATCATCCCGCCTCGAAAAATTTCAGCCGCCTGCACAACGATAGCCCGTGCCGCACATGCCTTGAGCTTTGGACTGCGCGTTGTCGTCGGTCGTTTCGTCGACTTTGACTTGACCGAGCATCAAGCCCGCCTGCGCGTCGAATTCGACCGCAAAATCTTTGATTGACATAAAAATCACCTCGCCGCCGAGTTTAGCAAGCCGCGAAAATTTGTGGTCTCTTTGAAAGAGACATCGCCCGAAAATTTTTTGTCGCATAAAAAAAACCGCCGAGCTTGTCGACGGGAAATTTTGTGTTACGGGGAAGTTTTCGGTTTCGTGTGAAGTCGTTTCAAGTGCGCGATTCAATCGGCGAAATTTTATTCCGACGCGTCGCCGAATACAACGCACACTTTTCGCATTTGGACTGCAGTTTTCCGCCGCCGCCGTGACGGGTGAAAACTTCGCGCAGATTTATTCGACGTTCTTGTAAGTCTTGCGATGATAAGCATTACTGATGACTTCTTCATCTACGTTAAATCTTTTGGCGAATGCTTTGAAGCCTAATTTTGCGTTACGAGGAATGCAATCACGGCGAATTTCGCGGACTTGGTCAGCAGTTAATTTTGCAATTTGATGTTCACAACCCGTCTTTACTTTGATTAAACCCAATTCATAGGCATGAACAATATTTTCGGAACAAGTCGTCCATTCAAGATTCTCAAGACGATTATCAGTTTTGATGCCGTTGATATGATTAACCTGCGGCTTGTTATCGGGGTTAGCGATGAAAGTTTTGGCAACAAGAATGTGAACTAAGCACATTTTCTGCATTCCATTTTTATAGAGACCAACACGAAAGTACCCTTTATTGTCGACAGACAACTTAAGAATTTTTACCTTGCCTTTGCAAAACGATTTTACACGAGCAAAATTACTGACTTGATAAAACCCCTCGTAGCCGACAACATCGCGCCATTCTTCGCCGGGCAAATTCTCGTAGTGGGATTCAACCTCTTCCAGCAAAACATGCAACGCGTTTTTTTCGAGCGGGGTAAGATTCGCCGCCAGTAAGATTTTCTTCGCTTCGTCAACTGTCATAGACAACATCTCCTTTGATATTTGACATTGCACGCGTAAACGCTTAGAATAACGACAAATCGTCTTTGATTCACGTTTCGACGTGCTTTGTTTATTCGGATAAATACACTTTAGCACATAATCGGACGCGAATCAAATTTTTTTTGCGCAATCGCACGGGCTTTTTAATTGACAAGCACGGCGCGAAAGTTTATTATCGCCTAAGCGATTAATCACAAAGTTTTACGGAGGTAAATATTATGCCAATGATGGATCTCAGCAAGTACGGCATCACCGACGTTAAGGAAGTCATCTACAATCCCAGCTACGAAATTTTGTTCAACGAGGAAACCAAGCCGGGACTGACGGGCTTCGACGTCGGACAGGAAACCGAACTCGGTGCAATCAACGTCATGACGGGCGTTTATACCGGTCGCAGTCCCAAGGACAAATTCATCGTTTACGACGACTTTACCAAAGAAGGACAAGAAACATCTGTCTGGTGGTCAACTCCGGAGTTCGTCAACGATAATAAGAAATGCTCCGTCGAATCGTGGAAAGCTCTCAAAAAGCTCGCGATTGAAGAACTCAGCGGCAAGCGTCTTTTCGTCGTCGACGGTTTCTGCGGCACGCACAAAGATACCCGCATGAAGATTCGCTTCATCATGGAAGTTGCGTGGCAGGCGCATTTCGTCACGAATATGTTCATTCGCCCGAAAAATCAAGCTGAATTCGACCAAGAACCCGACTTCGTCGTCTTCAACGCGTCGAAAGCGAAAGTCACCAACTGGAAAGAACTCGGTCTCAATTCCGAAACGGCAGTCGTCTTCAACCTCACCGACCGCGAACAAGTCATCATCAATACTTGGTACGGCGGAGAAATGAAAAAAGGCATTTTTTCGATGCAAAATTTTTATATGCCGCTTAAAGGTATAGCAGCAATGCATTGTTCGGCGAACACCGACATGAACGGCGAAAATACCGCGATTTTCTTCGGCTTGAGCGGCACGGGCAAAACGACGCTGTCGACCGACCCGAAACGTTTGCTTATCGGCGACGACGAACACGGCTGGGACGACCAAGGCGTCTTCAACTTCGAGGGCGGCTGCTACGCCAAAGTCATCAACCTCGACAAAGAGAGCGAACCCGACATTTACAACGCGATTCGTCGCGACGCTTTGCTTGAAAATGTCACCGTCGACAAGGACGGCAAGATTGACTTCTCCGACAAGTCCGTCACGGAAAACACCCGCGTCAGCTATCCGATTTACCACATCAAAAACATCGTGCGCCCCGAAAGTCACGGTCCCGCCGCGCAATCGGTCATTTTCTTGAGCGCGGACGCTTTCGGCGTGTTGCCGCCCGTTTCGATTTTGACGAGCGAACAGACGAAGTATTATTTCTTGAGCGGCTTTACGGCGAAACTTGCGGGCACGGAACGCGGAATCACCGAACCGACTCCGACTTTCAGCGCGTGCTTCGGTCAAGCGTTCCTCGAATTGCACCCGACCAAATACGCCGAAGAACTCGTCAAACGCATGGAAAAGAGCGGCGCGAAAGCTTACCTCGTCAACACGGGCTGGAACGGCACGGGCAAACGCATTTCGATTAAAGACACCCGCGGCATCATCGACGCGATTCTCGGCGGCGCAATCAAAAACGCTCCGACGAAAAAAATCGCCATCTTCGACTTGGAAGTTCCGACCGTGCTTGAAGGCGTTGCGACCGAAATTCTCGACCCGCGCAACACTTACGCCGACCCGACCGAATGGGATCGTCGCGCCGAAGATTTGGCAGGTCGCTTTATCAAAAACTTCAAGAAATACGAATACAACGCGGCGGGCAAAGCTCTCGTTGCGGCAGGTCCGAAACTTTAATGGACGACGAAGTTTTAACCAGCGAAAATTCGCCCGAATTGAAAGTCTTGATTGAAAAACTCTCGGCGGAAGCTTTGGAAGAAAACCGCGAAGCCTACGAAGAATTGGCGAAGTATGATTCGACTGTTGCTCAAAGATATTCTGACGTTTCACGAACAACTTGACAAAACGACGGGTATTCGCGACCTCGGATTGATTGAGTCCGCAGTCAACGCACCGTTTCAAACTTTCGGCGGAAAATTTCTTTATCCCGCTGTCGACGAACGGGCGGCAAGATTGTTTTACGGTCTCGTCAAAAATCACGGCTTTATCGACGGCAACAAGCGCGTCGCTTTGCACGCCTTGACGGTGTATCTGAAAATTTACGGCGTCAAGCTGAACTGTTCGCAACCTGAACGCGTCGCCGTCACAATGAACGTCGCGGCAAGTCAAATGTCCTGCGAAGAATTTTTGACTTGTTTGCGACAACACATCGATTGAAAAAAATTAACCTCGTTCCGAAAGGAGCGGGGTTTTTTCGTTTGTGCAAGCCTCAACAAGCGGGCGAACAATTTTCGCGACGCGGCGTTATCGATATTCAATCGACAAGCAACAACAACGTCGCAATGAACGCGAAAAAAATCGCCGTGTCCCGCCCGATTAAAATTTCGTCGATGAACTTTGCCGCAAGATACGGCTCCGACAATTTCACCGCCGCCGTCAAAATCGAACAGAGCGCGACGAGAGCAAGCGACGCTTTGTAATGCCTGAAGTGTTGTCACAGAAATTTTATCAATTCAATCCTCGCCGTAAGTCAAGCCGTAAGCCACTTTAATCGAAAAATGAGTAGTATTGCGTTGCCAATTTTTATGCCTGCGGACGACGAGATTGGCGGGGTAATTCTGTTTATTTCGACGGTCTTTTTCGATGAATACCGCAACGTCTTTGTAACCGCCGTAAGCGAACATCCAGGATTCAAACATTTCCGCCGAATTCCGTCGATAATCATTGACGAAATACCCGATAAATTGGAAGCCGTAATTATTCACCAGAGCCAACATGTACCGTTCGGCAAAGTCTTCGTTCAAGTCGACACTGCAATCGTAGCCGTAGACACGATAACCGTTGCCGTTGTCTTCCCTGCCGGTGAAAGTCAAGTAACGCCCGCCGACTTGATAAAAACCGGGCACGTCCGCCGCTTGAACTTGAGCCGACGGAATCAAAATCGCCAGCGCAAGCAGCATCGGCAACAAAAATTTTTTCATGAGCAACGCCTCCCCAAAAATGAATTAAATATCCGCGTCCCGTAAAAGCTCAATCGCTATCACCTCCGAAACGTATTTGCAAACTTCTTGCTTGTGCGTCACGATAACGATTGTTTTGTCGTGCACTTGATTGGTCAGCCGCGTCAGAAACATTTTTTCGGTTTCGGCATCCAGCGCAGACGTCGGCTCGTCCATTAAAA
>JAFVBP010000277.1 GCA_017479925.1 Selenomonadaceae bacterium
AGCAAAAGACCCGCTTTAAAAGCGGGGGAACAATTTGGTTAGCCGATTCGCCAATCGAACGACAACGCCAACCAAATTGGATGCAACGTCTACGTTGCCCAAAGAAAACTGCGCCCGCTACGATACATCCTGTATCGTGCGCGTGCGGCTTGGCCGTCATCCATGACGGTCGGTGTTGCACTTGCGTTGTCGTCAACAAAAAAATCCCGTCGCGGTGACGGGAAAAATTTTCGTTTCAGATGTCGAGATTTTTGACGAGCCGGGCGTTTTCTTCGATAAATTGTCGGCGCGGAGCAACCTGGTCGCCCATTAAAATCGTAAACAGTTCGTCCGCCTCAAAAGCGTCTTGAACTTCGACGCGGAGCATCGTGCGCGTCATGGGATCCATGGTCGTTTCCCAAAGCTGTTCGGGATTCATTTCGCCGAGACCTTTGTAGCGTTGAACCGTCGCGCCGTCGCGTCCGACTTCGTCGAGCTTTTTGGCAAGTTCTTCGTCGCTGTAGGTGTACCAGTGACTTTTGCCCTTGCGAATTTGGTACAGCGGCGGCTGAGCAATGAAGACGTGCCCGCGTTCGACGAGCGGTTTCATGTAGCGGTAGAAAAATGTCAACAGCAACGTGCGAATGTGCGCGCCGTCGACGTCCGCGTCCGTCATGATGATGATTTTGCCGTAACGCCGCTTGCTGATGTCGAAGTCGTCGCTAATGCCCGTGCCGAAAGCGGTTATCATCGTGCGAATTTCGGCGTTCGCGAAGATTTTGTCGAGCCGAGCTTTTTCGACGTTCAAAATCTTTCCGCGCAGTGGCAAAATCGCTTGAAAACGTCTGTCGCGTCCCTGTTTGGCGGAGCCGCCTGCCGAATCGCCGTCGACGATGTAAATTTCGGCTTTGTCGGGGTCTTTGACGGAGCAGTCGGCGAGCTTGCCGGGCAGCGACGAAATTTCCAGCGCGTTTTTGCGGCGGGTAAGTTCGCGTGCCTTCCGAGCGGCTTCACGTGCACGGGCAGCCATCACGGCTTTTTCGAGAATTTGCTTGGTGAGCGCAGGATTTTCCTCGAAGAATTCGCTCAAGCTTTCGTTGACGACCGCGCTGACCAACGTGCGAATTTCCGCGTTGCCGAGCTTGGTTTTCGTTTGACCTTCAAACTGCGGATTGTGCAACTTGACGCTGATAACGGCAGTCAAACCTTCGCGCACGTCTTCGCCGCTCAAAGTGCCGTCGCTGTTTTTAAGCAGGTTGTGACGGCGGGCGAATTCGTTGGCGACCTTCGTCAACGCCGTGCGGAAGCCGATTAAGTGCATGCCGCCTTCTTCGGTGTTGATGTTGTTGACGTAGCTGAAAATGTTTTCCTGGTACGCGTCGGTGTACTGCATGGCGACTTCGACAACGGCGTCGTCGCGGCGTCCGTTGAAGTAAATCGGCGTCTTGTTGATTTTTTCTTTCTTGCGGTTGAGATGTTCGACGAAAGATTTAATTCCGCCGTCGAAGTGAAATTCGCGACTTTCGCCGTCGGGACGCTTGTCGGTCAACGTGATTGTGATTCCGCTGTTCAAAAACGCCAATTCGCGCAGGCGATTTTTCAGCGTGTCGAAGCTGAATTCCGTGACGGTAAAAATTTCGTCGTCGGGCAGGAAGTGAACTTTCGTGCCCGTGTCCGTCGCCGTGCCGACAACTTTAAGCGGTTTGAAGGTTTCGCCGCGTGAAAAGCTTATCGCGTAAATCTTGCCGTCGCGCCGAACTTCGACTTCCATTGACTTCGACAGCGCGTTGACGACACTGACGCCGACGCCGTGCAGACCGCCGCTGACTTTATAGCCGCCGTCGCCGAATTTGCCGCCCGCGTGCAACACCGTCAAAACGACTTCGACCGCGGGTTTGCCGCTTTCGTGCATGTCGACGGGAATGCCGCGCCCGTTGTCGCTGACGGTTATCGAATTGTCCGCCTCAATCGTGACGTTGATGTCCGTGCAAAAACCGGCAAGTGCTTCGTCAATCGAGTTGTCGACGACCTCGTAAACCAGATGATGCAAGCCGCGTTCCGAAGTGGAGCCGATGTACATGCCGGGGCGAAGTCGCACGGCCTCAAGCCCTTCGAGAATCTGAATTTGATCCGCGCTGTAGTCGCCGTCAACGGTCTCAACCTGCGCGGCGGCCTCGTCGAAGTGAACTTCTATTTCGTCGTCGCCGTCGTCGTCCTCAACGGGCGTCACGTCGGGCAATTCGTCCTCGTGAAGATCGTCGTCGGGCTCGTCGTGGTGATGAATTTTGTTGTCGTCCAAAGTGATTACCTCCGTTTCGGCGGCAATTTTATCACAGAAATTTTCGCGACGCAAAACGTTCGACACGCCGCAAAAACTTTTTTCGGCGAAGGTGTAACAAAATCGGCTCCGGCTCGTATAAGCGACAGAAACAAATTTACGACTAAAGGAGCGATACATCATGACGAAAAAAATCTTGGCAATTTTCTTCGCGGCGGCAATTTTCTTTAACTGCAGCGGCGGCGGCAGTTGGGGCAGCGACAACGGCGGCGGCGGCAGTTGGGGCAGCGACAACGGCGGCGGCGGCAGTTGGGGCAGCGACATGGAAAGCCAATACTACAGCGATTACGACAGCGACAACGGCGGCTCCGGCAGATTCTGAATCGGTTTAACAAAAGACCCTCGATTTTCGTCGAGGGCTTTTTTTGTTCGCGGCAACAATGTCGGTGTGTCGATAACGCACGTCAATTCAACAATCACTTTTCGCGTATCGACTGCAGTTTTCGCCGCAAAAAAAATCCCGCCGTGTGTGACGGGGATAAATTTTTTGTCGCTCAAACGTTGCGTTTAATGTTACTTTCTTTCCGCGTGGAAAGAAAGTAACCAAAGAAAGACGCGCCTGCTATGACGCATCCTGCGTCATGCGACAGGCGGTTGCGGCCGACATCCATGTCGGCCGGTGACATCGCTTAAATTCGGTTGCAGTGATTTTTATTTCTTTGTGAAGCTGTTGCCGCTGATTTGGTAAATTTCGCCGTTGACGTTGAACTCTTCGGCGGTGAAGTCCGTCAACTTGACCGCGTTGGCAGTTGAGCCGACCTTGAACGCGATTGAATTGCCGTTGACAGACGCCGTGAAGTCGCCGCTGAAATTGAGCGCGTCGCCGTCGCCGAAACCGTAGATGACATCTTTGCCGCCGCTGTAAATGAACGTGTCGGAACCGTCGCCGCACCAGAGCGAATCGTTGCCGCTGCCGCCGTCGATTGTGGAACCGTTGTTGCCCGCGTGAATTTTGTTCGCCTTCGTGTTGCCGACAATTTCAATCGCGTCAGTGGCAAGCCCGCCGTCAATCGAAACGACATTTGTCGGAGCCGTGTAACTGTCGGTCGCCGCGCTCAACGTGACAACCGTCTTGAGCTTGTTGAAAATGCCGTTTTCCGCGAAAATGTTGACGTTCGTGGTGACTTTGCCGTTGGTCGTTTCGACGAAAGAAATCGCCGAATTCGCCGCGTCCGCAATCGTCAACGAATCGTCGCCGAAACCGATAATCACGTCGTCGTTGTCAACCGTGAAATCGGCAATCGCCGAAGTCAAGCTGATTTTGTCGGAGCCGTTGCCGTAATCGGAAATCGTGTCGTCGCCCGTGCCGCCCGTGAGGGTGATTTTTTTCGTGTTCGACGAAGCGTCGATTTTTCCGTCCGCCGTGAAATTGCCCGTGAAACTCGACGTTAGCGTAACGCCGTCGTCGCCAACAATCCGCTCGCTGAAGTAAGTTTTGGTAACTTCGCCGCTGTCCGTCACGAAAACAATTTCGTCGCCGCCTTTGATTGTGAGCTGATTCGTGCTGTCAAATTTCAAGACAACGTCACCATTGGACTTGAGTGATTCGGAAGTCGGTGACGCCGTCAACGAAATTTTGTCTTCGCCCGAAACGTAATCGGTGATGACGACTTTGCCGCTCTCGTAGACGAAAATGTCGTTGCCGCCGCCGACAGCGTGATTGACGTTTTGGCGGTGTTCATTTTGCCGCCCGCGTCGAAAATTTCGGTTGACGACTTGCCGTTTTGCAGGAAGTAAATCTTTTTGCCCGCGCTGTCCGAAATCGTGACGGATTTATCGTCGCCGAAGCTGATAATCACGTCGTCGCCGTCGACCGCGAAATCCGAAACGTCCGCCGCCAACGAAATTTTATCGGTGCCGACGCCGTAATCGGTGATTGTGTCGTTGCCGTTGCCGACCGCGAAGGTGTCGTTGCCCTTGCCGCCCGTCAAAGTATTTGAGCCGCCGCCGGAAGTAATTTTGTCGTTGCCCGCGCCGCCGTCGACAATCAAGCCGCCGCCGTTAACTTCGAGCGTGTCTTTGCCGGTTGTGCCCGTGAACGTCGAGCCGGCGTAATCGCCTTCGCTGAAAACAACTTTGTAACCGCCGCTGACGCTGAAGTTTTCGCCGACGACTTCAGGTGTGACCGTCAACGTTTTGCCGACAATCGAAAGCCCGTCAATCGCGCCGTCCGCGAGATCGTTGACCGTGAGCAGAGTTCTGCCGACAGCGGCGGGCGTGTACGTGACGGTTTTGGCGTCCGTCAACGTGTAGCCGTCCGACTTGCCCGCGTCGTGATAAGTCGCCCTCGTGCCGTCAAGCGTCCAAGACTTTTCGACCGTGGTGACTTTCGGGCAGTCGTCGCCCAAAGCCAAAGTGTAGTCGCCCGTCGTCGTCAACGTGACGGTCGTTTTATTCAACGCGTCCGCCGACAGGATGATTCGGTTGCCGTCAATTTCAATCGCCGCGTCCAAATCGTCGACAGTCAAGTTCGGGTTGATGCCCGTCAGCGTGAAGAGATTTTTGTACTTCGCGACGCCGTTATCAAACGTCCGGTTGTCCGTTGCGGAACTTTCGTCTTCGCCCGCAATGTTGACAGCGTCCAAAGTCGCCGCGTCTTTGAGCAGAATCGAGCCGTCGCCGACCGTGACAATTATGTCGTTGCCGCTTTGTTGTGTCGAGTAAGTGCCCGTGCCGCCGCCGATTTTGAGCGTGTCGTTGCCGTCGAAGCCGTAAACGGTATCCGCGCCGTCGCCGTCCGCGTATTGAATCAGATTAAGTGACGCGTTACTTACGAGACTGATTGTGTCGTTGCCCGCGCCCGCGTCGATTGTGACGGAGTCGCCGGCTTTGGAATTGTAATAGCCGTTGTCAATTCTGTCGTGACCGTCGGAGCCTTCAATCAGCACGGCGTCGAGCGTGTTTTTGATGCGCAAACCTTCATGCCCGACAATGTTAAGGTCGGACAAGTTTGCGGCACCTTTGAGCGTAACTTTGTTGTTCCAATCGAATTCGATAACGAGGTCGTTGCCGATTGTCGTTTTGCCGTAAGCAACATTTCCGTCGGCAAGTTGAAGCGTGTCGTTTGACTTTAAGCCGTAGACGATAAGCCCGTCCGGAATATTATTACGTTTCGGGGCTTGAATGAGATTGCCGCCGTCGCCCGTGAGCGAAACTGTGTCGCGCCCTTTGCCCGCATCGATTGAAACGTCCGAACCGCTGTTTGTGATTGTGTCGTCGCCGTCGCCCGCGTCGATTGAAACGTTGTCGCCCGTGTTGACGATTGAATCATTGCCCGCGTAAGCAAGAATCACAACGTCCGAATCGGTGTTGGACAGGTTGTCGACGCCGCCCGTCAAAATGTTTTCGCCGCTGTCACCGTTGATGAAATTTGCGCCCGTGCCGCCGATAAGCGTGTTGTCGCCGTCGTCGCCGCGCACGAAATTTTTTTTAACGCGTTGACGGGCAAAAATTTTTCTGCTATCTTATTCGCGCCGCTCGACGCAGGTTTTAAATCGGACGCGCTCCGTACCACAGTCGGCGAGTTCATCCAAGAGAGGTGTTAAGGTTGTACGCAATCATCAAAACCGGCGGCAAACAGTACAAAGTCGCCGAAGGCAGCGAGATTATCATCGAAAAGCTCGACGCCGCCGAAGGTGATTCGGTCACGTTCGAGGAAGTTTTGGCGGTCGGCGAAGGCAGCGAACTCAAAATCGGTCGCCCGTTCGTCGAAGGTGCAAAAGTCACCGCCAGCGTCGTCAAAGTCGGCAAAGGTCCGAAAATTCGCATCCTCAAGTATCGCCACAAGACCAATTACCGCCGCCGTCAAGGTCATCGCCAGCCGTTCACGAAAGTCAAAATCGACAAAATCGAGGCTTAATCGATGATCGTCGCGGAGATCTACACGCACAGCAACGGAAAAATCGCGGCTTTCGTCTTCAGCGGGCACTCGGGCGGCGGCTCTCACGGCTACAACGTCCACTGCGCGCAAGTTTCCATGCTTTCGCAAACGGCGTTTCTCGGCGTCAGGCAATATCTGAATCGCGACGTTGCCGTCGAAAATTTCGAGCACGGCGGTTTGGGCGTCGAGTTGAAAAATCCGCCCGACGACTTGACCGAAGCCGTTTTTCAAACCATGTTGATCGGTTTGCGCAAGATTAGAAAGGTCGCCCCGAAAGATTTAAAGCTCAAAATCATCCAGCTCAGCGCGGCGGCGGAAGAAAATCTTCAAAGCAAAATCAACGACATGAAACCTTCCGCGAACAAGCCGTTGCCGAAAGTCGAAGTCGAAGACGTGCGAATCCGCGCAGAAATTTTTCGCAACGATGACGGCAAAGTTGTCGGCTTTTCGGTCGAGGAACGCGACGCCGAAAATCTCAAAGAACTCATGATTTACAGCGAAAGCGTCTGGATACTCGTGCGGTCGTCGTTTTACTGCGTCAAAGATTTTCTCAAGCGCGATTTGCAATTCAAGTGGAAGTCGCGCCGCCTCACAATGACGCTGAAATCTTCGCCCGACGAAGTAACCGAAGCCGTCTTCCAAACGATGATCATAGGTCTTCGCGAAGTCGAAAATCTCGCTCCGCAAATTGTCAACGTCACAGAAAAAATTCCCTCGGAGGTGACAACATAATGAAATTCACGTTTGATCTGCAACGTTTCGCGCACAAAAAAGGCGTCAGCTCCACGCGCAACGGTCGCGACAGCGAATCGAAACGTTTGGGCGTCAAAGAACAGGCGGGCACCGTCGTCACGGCGGGCAGCATCCTCGTTCGCCAGCGCGGCACGCATTTTCACCCCGGTCACAACGTCGGTATCGGCAAGGACGACACGCTTTTTGCCAAAATTGCGGGCAAAGTCGCGTTCGAGCGCATGGGTCGTTACCGTCGCAAAATCAGCGTTTACGCCGTCGAACAGGGCTGAAACTTTTTGTTGACATCCGTCGACGGTAGTGCTAATATCTAGCGCGTGCCGAAGTGGCGGAATTGGCAGACGCAGCAGACTCAAAATCTGCCGTAGGCAACTACGTGCCGGTTCGAGTCCGGCCTTCGGCACCAAAACTGCAAACACAAAAACCCTTCCACGTCGGAAGGGTTTTTTTCGTTGTTGAAATGTGTTCGTGACGGCGAATCACGGACGCGAAAATTGTTGCCCGACTTGAAGATTCAAACGGTTGACTTCGCCGCTTGCAAGTTCCAAGGCAGCCCAAGCTTTGATGCACGCGCTGAAGCCAATCCACGGGCGCAAATGTCGCACAATTTTTTTGACGCGAAAATCTTCGTCGAGATACACAACGTCAATCGCAAAGCGCATAAAGCCCATGTGTACGCTGTTGCACGGCGCAAGCAAAAGACCGCGTCCCGCGTCGAGTTTTTTGCGAAACATCAGCCCGCGCAGTCGGTCGAGAAAACTCGTCGCAATTTCAACGTCAAGCTCGTGCCCGTTGACAAAAAATTTTTCCGTGCGCGTCATCTGAACTTGTTGAGCAAGACGAACAGCACGATTCCCGCCGCCAAAATCACGAAAATTATCGGCAGGGCGACAAACAGCGTCAACGCGGTCAAAGCGATTAAAATCAGCGTCACGGCGACGCGCACGAGTTTGTTGCCGCCCAAAAATTCGCGCAGAATCCAACTTGTCGCACGCGAAAAAAATCCGCCGCCGTTGTTGTCGAAGTAAACGAAAGTCCGCCGCGTTTGGTAACTTTGTCCGCGAAAATTGTCTTCGCGACGCCCGTCGTTGTCGCCGACGTCAATCGTTTCGCCGTCGAAAAAATTTTTCTCCGTGCGCGTCAATTCGCGAACGTTGCCCGCCGTGTTTTCGTAGCCGCAAAACGAACATTTGAGCGACGAGCCAAGATCTTTGCCGCACCGCCGACACTGCATGTAAATCACTCCTTAGGCAATAGGGAATATTTTAGTTGTCGCTGACCGCCAAAAATTTCTTGATTCCGTCGCGCAAAGTTGTCGTCGGTTGCCAATTCGGCAAAAATTTCGGCACGCCGCGCGGATTCGACGAAACGTAACGTCCCGTCCACTCGACGGGCAATTTTTTAATCGCAACGTCCTCGAACGTCCGCACGACTTCAACCAACGAATACGGTCGCGCCGCACCAACGTCGTAAGTGCCGCAGTAATCGTATTTGTTCGCCGCCAAAAGGTTGCCCGCCGCAATGAAAGCTTCAACCGCGTCGTCAATATAAACCAAATCGACCAAACTGCCTTCGTGCGACAATTGCAACGGTTCGTTCGTCAAAAAACTGTGCCGCAGCCGTCCGAGAAGTCTGTCGCTTTTGTCGTCCGCGCCGTAGGTGTCCGAAAGTCGCAGACCGATACATTTCAGATTGCGCGACGCCGCGTAAAATTTAACGATGCCCTCGAAACAATCTTTCGTCGCCGCGTACAGGTTGACGGGGCTTAAGCTGTCGTCAATCGTCTGCTCGAAGGTGCCCGCGTTGACGAAATTGTAAATGTTATTCGCCGCCATTGCGTCCAAAAGTTCCGTGCCGAACGTGATGTTCGTTTGAATCAAATTTTGGATGTCCTCAAACTTGTGCGCGGTCTTGAAATTCGTCGCCAGGTGAAAAACCACGTCGGGACGATGATTTTCGACGCACAGATCCGTTATGATGTCCAAAAGCGTGTTGTCGCGTTCGTGAACGTGAAATGTCACTTTAGCGCGCAGATTTTCGCTAAGATCTTGAACTTTCGAGGTCGGTCGAACAATGGCATGAACTTCGCAACCGTCGGCGATAAAACGTTCGCCCAGGTGGTGCCCGATAAAGCCGGTGATGCCCGTCATCAAAATTTTCATGTCGAAGGCTCCTTTCAGCCGAAAACGTTGTTTTTGTCGCTCGTGAAGAATTTCGCGGGCGGCAATTTTAATTTGTAACCGTTCGTCAACGCCGCCGCAAGTGCCGACAAAACGTTTTCCAGCTCGATTATGTTTTCGTCGCGGTAATTCAGCTCCTGCGCCTTCAAAAGCCGAACGGTCGTGCCCGCGATTGATTTCAGCAAGGCGGCTCGGAAGTCGCTTTCCGTGCGCAGGAAGAATTTGTTTCGCCACTCGATTTCCAAAAAGTGCGCCCAACAAATTGAAAAGACGCTGCCGACGCGTTCCCAATTCGACGCCTGTTGCTCGTGAAACCGAAATGCGCTGAGCGGTTCCGCCAACCAAATTAAATTGCCGCGTGACAAAACTTGTAACCACGTCGACACGTCAATCAACGGATAAAAGCCGCGTTCGTCCGCCGTGCGACATAAATCACCGTCGCGAAGACAATTTTTCCGAATCAGCGGCGTCGTCGGTTCGCCAATGTCGTTTTGGCACGTCAACAGCAGATTTCTGCCCGCGATTTCGCCCGGCTGAAAAATATTTCTGTCCAACGTGCCGGGCATGGTGTCGGTGACATTGCCGTCGGCGTCAATGACGTGCCGCACGCTCGTCACAAGCGAAACGTCGGGGCGGCGGCGCATGATTTCAACCATCTTTTCGAGTTTCGTCGGATAAAATTTGTCGTCGTCCATGAGCCAGTTGACGAATTCGGCTTTCGGATTGTCGTAACTGCGGGCGAAATTCCAGTTGTCGGAGGCGTTGAAGTCCCTGTGGCGGACATACTTGATTCGGGCGTCGGCGTAAGTGCGAATCAAATTTTCGGTGGCGTCGTCCGTCGAGTTGTCGCTGACGAAAACTTCGATGTTGCGGTAAGTTTGATTCAACGCGCTGTCGAGTGCCTCGCGGAAATATTTCGGGCGATTGAAGGTCGGAATTATCACGCTGACCAACGGAAACAAGTCCGCCGAATATTCGTCCAGAAATTTTTGACGCGCCGATTCGTCAATCGAAATGTCGCCGTCAACCGAAATCCACGGGCGATTTTGACGCGGCACGAAGACTTTGTAACCGGCACGTTTGAATTCGACGCAATGAGCCTGCGCGCCGAAAAAATTATCCGCAAAGTCCGTTCGCCACGGCAAATCGTGTTGCGTCGCGATAAAAAATCCGTCGACAACGTCAACTTCGCCCGAAAAATTTTTGTCCGTGCGCTTAAACGAATTCAGCGAAATGCCGTGCGTCGACAGTTCAATCGCGCCGCTTGTGCCGACAAGACCGATTCGCCCGTCGGAAAAAATCTTCAGCAGTTCGCGCAAGAAATTTTCGTTGGTGACCGTCGCCCGTTCGTCGATGTAGATTTTAAATTTCGCGTCACTTGCCTGACGTACGGTTTCGTAGGCGAAAAATTTTTTGTCGCCCGTGACGGCTTGCACTTCGACGGCAAAATTTTTCGGCACGTTGACTTTTTCGAGTGACGCCGTCAATCGTGCGAATAAATTTTCGTCCGTCATGTGCACGATAATTTCAAGTTTGCGTTCGTCCAAAGCCAATCACCTCGCGGAGTTTGTCGACATACAGCGCACGAAAATTTTCAAACGCGCCCAAGCCGTCGGTGGACACGCGAACATCATGCCCGAGCGCGGTCAAGCGATTTCGCCACGTGACGGCAATGTCTTCGTTGACGTGAACGCCGCCGTTGAACAGCAACGGTGCCAGAAAAATTTTCGTCGCAGGCGGCAGTTTGGCAACAACGTCGTCGAAATTCGGCGTGTCCGTCGGCTCAATGACGCCGAGCAAAACGTCGTCGCCCGCCAAACGTTGCAGGCTTTCGTAAACGGGATTGTGTCTGTGCGGCGAACCGTGCCCGACCAGAATCAAAATTTCGTCGGCGGCGTGCGGGTAACAGTCAAGCACCGTCGCGAAAATTTTTCGATCAAACGCCGTCGAACATGTTTCCGAAAACAGCGGCGAAATTATTTCAACGTTGTCACCCGCGCAGATTTTGATTTTGTTGTCGAACTCTTCGCCTGCGGTCAAGTGCGTCGGCAGGACGAAAATTTTTCGGAAGCCGTCACTTTTGAGCGCGGAAATTTCTTCGGCAACCGTGCGCACAAAAATATTTCGTCGGGCAAGTTTGCGAATCATGAAATTCGACGTGAACGCCGTGCGAACTTCAAATGTCGGGAACTGCGCCGAAATTTCGTCAACCAGTGCGTCGAAGATTTTGCGAACGTCGTCGTCCGCCGAACCGAAAGTCGCCAAAATTATCGCGTCAGTCACAGGCAACTTTTTCGACCTCCGCGGCGATTTTGTTGCAGATGCGGTTGAGCTGATTTTTGTCGGGACCTTCAGCCATGACGCGAATCAGCGGCTCCGTGCCCGAAGCGCGAACCAAAATTCTGCCCGACGTGCCGAGTTCAGTTTCACCTTCGGCAATCGAAAGTTTGACGGCGGGATTGTCGACGGCGGCTTTATCTTTGACGCGAACGTTAATCAAAACTTGCGGAAACGTCGTCATGAGCGCGTTGAGTTTGCTTGCCGAGGCGTCGAATTTCTTCATTGCGGTCAAAACTTGCAAGGCGGTAATCAAGCCGTCGCCCGTCGTCGAGTAATCCGAAAAAATTATGTGCCCGGATTGTTCGCCGCCGAGTTTGTGATTGTTCGCCCGCATGTTTTCGAGGACGTAACGGTCGCCGACAGCGGTAATTTCGTAAGTCAAGCCCATCTCCGACAAAGCCTGACGGAAGCCGATGTTCGACATGACGGTCGTCACAACGGTTTTGTCGGGCAAGGCGTTAACTTTGCGCATCAACTTCGCGCAAATAATCATGATGTGGTCGCCGTCGATAATTTCGCCGCGTTCGTCGACGCAAAGGCATCTGTCCGCGTCGCCGTCGTGAGCAATGCCGATGTCCGCACGGTTTTTGAGGACTTCGAGCCGCAAATTGTCCAGGTGTGTCGAGCCGCAACCGTCGTTGATGTTGACGCCGTTGGGTTCGTCGCCAATCAAAATCAAATTCGCGCCGAGACGTTCGAGCACGGCGGGCATTGCTTTAAACGCGGCACCGTTTGCGCAATCCAAAACGATTTTCAGCCCGTCGAAGCGTTCGCTTGTCGTGCTCATGACGAAACCGATGTAATCTTCCAGCAAATTTTGACGGCGTTCGATGTGCCCGACTTCAAGACCCGTCGGGCGATTGAAAGTTTTGCCGCCTTCGATGTCGCGAACAATCTGCGCAATTTCGTCTTCAACTTTGTCGGGCAATTTGTAACCGTCGCCGCCGAAAAATTTGATGCCGTTGTCTTGAAACGGGTTGTGCGACGCGCTGATGACAATTCCCGCCGCCGCGTGAAGTTTTCGCGTCAGGTAAGCGACGGCAGGCGTCGGGACAATGCCCGCAAGTATCGCGTTGCCGCCCGCCGAACAAATGCCCGCGACAAGTGCCGATTCGAGCATTTCGCCGCTGATTCGAGTGTCGCGCCCGATTAAAATTTGAGTTTTGCCGTCGAGGTGAGAGCCGAAATAAATTGTCGCCGCACGACCGAGCCTGTAAGCCAATTCGGGCGGCAAATTTGTGTTCGCGACGCCGCGCACGCCGTCCGTCCCGAATAATCTTGACATAACAACTGCCTCCGTTCAAAAAATTTTTCGCGGCGAATTATATCATACCGATAAAAAAAAATCCCCGCCGCGTTTGACGGGTGTGAAACTTTTTGCGTTTACGGTGACGCGTCGTCGCTGACGGTTGCGGTTGTCATTGACGGTGACGCGTCGTCGCTGCGATTCGGCTGATTCGTTAATTCGAGTTTGTGTAAATCTACTTTCTTTCCGCGTGGAAAGAAAGTAGCAAAGAAAGACGCGCCCGCTATGATGCATCCTGCATCATGCGACGGGCGGAGCGGCCGACATCCATGTCGGCCGGATTGTCGCTACGGTTATTTCTTCTGTTCGGCAAGGAACTGCGTCAAAGTTTTGCCGCCGACGCCCCAGTTGTCGAGGTCGTTTTCTTTGACGAGGACGTAGAAAAATTTTTCGTCGACGCCCAAAATTTCGCCGGCGGTTTTCGTCAAACCGGCAATGAGTTTTTCTTTCTGCTCTTTGGTCGGGTGAACGGCCTCAATCGTAATCAACGGCATAAAAATTCCTCCTCAACGCAAAAGTTTGACAACAGCTTCACCGACGGCAGCGGCTGACGCGGGATTTTGACCCGTGACGAGCCGACCGTCAACTTCGACGTGATTCGACCAATTCGCCGCCGCATGGTGAATCGCGCCGTGATTTTTCAATTCGGTTTCAAGCAGGAACGGCACAATGTCCGTCGCCTGAACTTCGGTCTCTTCGCCGTTGGTGAACGACGTGAGATTTTTGCCGTCGACAAGAAATTTCCCGTCGCCGAGTTTGACGTTGACCAAAGCCGCAGGACCGTGACAAACCGCCGAAACAATTCCGCCGCGTTCGTAAATGTCGCGGGTGACTTTTTGAATCGCCGCGCTGTCCGCAAAATCCCACATGACGCCGTGTCCGCCCGCAAAAAATATCGCGTCGAAATCTTTGGCGTTCGCGTCGTCAAGTTTGAGCGTGTTGGCAAGTTTGGCTTGAAAGTTCGCGTCGTCCCAAAACTTTTTGTTGACCGCGTCGTTGAAATCGAGACTGTCGCCGTCAATCGGAGCTTTGCCGCCTTTAATCGACGCCAACGCGAATTCAAAACCCGCCGCCGCGAATTTCTCAAGCGGGTGTGTCAATTCGCTGAGCCAAAAGCCCGTCGGAATGCCCGTCGCGCCTTTGACGTTGTTGCTCGTCACGACACACAAAATTTTCATGCACATCACTCCAATCAAAATTTCTCCGACAAAACGATTTTCGTCGGTGCGTAATCAATCGCGTGTTCGACTTTAATCAGCGCGGCGACCGACTTGCGATAAGCTTTGTACTCGTCGGACGCGAAATATTTTTTAGCCGCCGCCTCGTCGCTGAAAATAATCATCGTGTGCAGGAAGTTTGGACGGGCTTGCTCCGCGGTGACGAACGCGCCCATGACGGTCGAATTTTCGCGTGCGGCACGGACGAATTCAGCCGAAATGATTTTTTGGAACGTCGCGAGATTTTCGGGCGAAATTTCAAAGCGGTTCGTGCGCACGAAAGTTCCGACGCCGCGATCTTTTTGCTCAAGGACAATGCCGTTGACGGGCAAAATTTTCAAGTCGCCCAAAATCGGCAGACGTTCGGCACGATATTGTTGGAATGCCGCGCTCGTTGAGTGAATTCGATAAGCCTCGTCGCTCTCGTAAATTTCAAGCAGGCGCATTAAGTTCGGGTTGTCGCGTTCAATCGCGCCGTACAGTGCATAGGTGCCCGACTCCTTTGCGCTCGTCGGTGCTAAAATTCGTGCGCCCATTTCGATAATTTGCGGCATTGTGCCTTCGGTTGACTCGACGACCGCCCATTGAACACGCGGGAAATTTCCTTCGGGCGTGCGGATTGACTTCGCGCCTGCGGAAGCCGTCAACATAAAAATCACTCCCAACGTCAGCAAAAGAAATTTTTTCATGACAGACCTCCAAGCAAATTCACCGCGTTGTTGCAACTGCAATTCAGGCCGTTTAGCTGCCGAAAGAAAGTAGATCAACCGCATTGACGACGTAAATTTTTTCCGACAAGCCGCGCCGTGCAAGTTCAGCGTCGAAAGGTTTCTTTCTGCCGAGGACGATTTTCGCGGGCACGTACGGATAATCGGTGCCGAAAATTATTCGGTCGAGGCTTGCCACCTTGAGCAACATGTCGAATTGTTCGGGCATCGGGTCGCCCGCCGTGTCGAAAAATAACTTGCCGAAACTCGCCGCGAAATCAACCGGCTCCATTAAATTCATTGACGCAAGCATTTGGAACATCGCGCCCGCACGCTGTTTCATGTACGGCAGAAACGAGCCGCAGTGTGGCACGACGACTTTCAAGCGCGGAAATTTTTCGAGCGTGCCGTTCGCCAACATGTTCAAAACTGCCCGCGTGGTGTCGGCGGGATACTCGAACAACGCCATGACTTTGCCCGTGACGACGCCTTGTCGCGGCAGTGAACGTGCCGGACTTGGGTGAATTATCACGAGCGAATTTTTTTCGTTCAGCGCGGCGAAAATCGGATCAAGCCGTTCGTCGCCCAAATAAACGCCGTCGGAATTGCTTGCGAC
>JAFVBP010000278.1 GCA_017479925.1 Selenomonadaceae bacterium
CGTCAATCCCGACAAAAAAATCGTTTGGTGGGACGCGGCGGCGGGCATGTGGAAAGGCTACGACCGACCCGATGTCGGCAGCTTGACGGCGGCACCGAGTACGCCTGCGGGTCAAAAACCGTTCCGCATGGTTGGCGAAGGCGTCGGCAGAATTTTCGCGGCACCTTACAAAGATGTCGAAAACGGCATGACACGCGACAGTTCGTCAACGCCCGTCGACGGACCGATTCCCGAATTTTACGAGCCCGTCGAAAGCCCGACGAAAAACGCGCTCCACACGAACCCGAACGCGCAGTTCAGCCCGTGCGTAATTTATCCGCGTATGCCCGACTTGCAAAAAATCGGCACGAAAGACGAATTTCCCTACGTGCTGTGCAGTTCAAGTATCGCGGAACATTGGTGCGGCGGAACAATCACGCGCAACGTTCCCTGGCTCAACGAACTGGTCAAAGAGCCGTTCCTCGAAATGCCCAAAAAGCTCGCCGACAAACTCGGCATCAAAAGCGGCGACGAAGTTATTGTGCGTTCGACACGCGGTCAAATTCGCGAAAAAGCCATGGTCACCGAACGAATCAAGCCGCTTATCATCAACGGCGAAGAAGTTTTCGTGACGTGGCAGCCGTACAACTGGGGCTTTACCGGTCTGTCGAAAGGTCCCAGCGGCAATTACATCACGATTGACGCGCTCGACCCCAACGCGCAGTCGCAGGAGTTCAAAGCGTGTCTTATCGACATCAAAAAGGCGTGAACATGGGCAAGTTGCGAACGCTTGACGAATATCTTGCCGAACATGAATTCTTGCGCGAGACGGCGAACTTTAATCTGCAACTTGAACAACGTTTCGCGGACGTTCAACCGCTTGACTTGCCGTCGCGTGACGAAGTTTTGAAACTTGTCAATGCGGACGAAATCCCGTTGCTTCAGCGCGACGACTTCAGCCCGAAAATTCTTGACGCCGTCGAACCGTTGACGAACTTGCCGCGTGAGCTGTCGGAAAAACTTTTGCAACAGGACAATCTTGCCGTGCACGAAATCTGCGCGTCGTCCCGGCTGAACGAGACGTTGACGCGAAAAACTTTTTGGGCGGCAGTTGACAAGCTTGTCCCCGACGAATTGAAACTTTGGCAACGCGACGAGTGGACGGAAAATTTCTGTCCGATTTGCGGGCGACGCCCCGTCATGGCGTGGCTAAAAAAGCTCAACGAAGGTCGCGCACGTTATCTGTCTTGCGGCGGCTGTCGGACGCTGTGGCATTGGCGGCGCGTCGGCTGCCCGTATTGCGGCAACGTCGACCTGGAACGAATTCACATCATCGAATTTGACGGCAAGCGCACGATTCGGCTGGACGTGTGCGACGAATGTCACGCGTATTTGAAAACTTACGGCGAAGACGACGAGCCGAACATTTACTTGCGCGATTGGGCGACGTTGCACTTGGACTTGTCCGCCGAAGAACAACATTTGCTCAAGTGCGGTGCCGTCGAATTGGAATAACGAATTCACATCATCGAGTTTGACGGTAAGCGCACGATTCGGTCGGACGTGTGCGACGAATGTCACGCGTATTTGAAAACTTACGGCGAAGACGACGAGCCGAACATTTACTTGCGCGATTGGGCGACGTTGCACTTGGACTTGTCCGCCGAAGAAAATCATCTGCTCAAATGCGGTGCCGTCGAACTGGAATAACACGAGGTGATTTATCATGGCAGTTGAAATGGCAATGCTTCACGACGTGGCGCGGTGCTCCGCCTGTCGAGCGTGCATGGTCGCCTGCAAACAGTGGCACGACTTGCCCGCCGACTTTTCGACACCGTTTAAAGGTCAATATCAATCGCACGCCGACTTGACGCCGACGACTTGGAACTTAATCAAAATGAAAGAGCGCGTCGACGCGGGCGGACGTTTCCACTGGGATTTCATCAAAATTCAATGTATGCACTGCGCCAAACCCGCCTGCATGTTGGGCTGCCCCGAAGGCGCGATTTCGCAAAAAGACAGCGGCGCGGTTGTCATCGACGAAGACAAATGCGTCGGTTGCGGCTACTGCAGGACGAATTGTCCGTTCAATGTGCCGCGTATCGACCCCGAACGCAACAAGTCAACCAAATGCGATTTGTGCTTCGACCGTATCGAACACGGCATGGTACCTTCCTGCGCGAAAACTTGCACGGGCGACGCGATTCACTTCGGCACGAAAGGCGCAATGGTCAAACTTGCCGAGGAGCGGCTCAAAGAAGTTCGCATGAGTTTTCCGAACGCGCAACTTTACGGCGTGCACCCCAACGGCGTCGGCGGCACGCACATGATGTATGTTTTGCCTGAGCCGCCCGAAGTTTACGGTCTGCCCGTTGACCCGAAAACTCCCGCGTCAATCGACCTGTGGCGCGATTACGTTCGTCCGCTCGGTAAAATTGCGGGCGTCGGTGCCGTCGCGGGACTTGCGGGCGTCTTCGCTTTGAGTAAAATTTTGGGCAACAAAGGAGCGTGACGACAATGTTGGTCAACAATCGCTACGTGCCGCGTCACAAAAAAAGTTTCATGATCTGCCACTGGCTCAACGGCATTTCGTTTCTGATGCTGTTTTTGACTGCGCTGCCGTTGTACGCGGACACGTTTTTGTTCATGTACAACATTTTCGGCGCGAAGACGTTGCAATATCTGCACAGATTTTTCGCGGTGATTTTTATCGCGACGCCGATTTTCGGATTGCTGTCGGCACGCGAAGGTTACATGACGCTGTTCAAGCAAGTTGCAAGTTTCGGGCGCGACGATTTGATTTTCCTGCTGAAGTTCCCGCTCACGCTGATCGGCATTGAACCGAGTATGCCGAAGCAAGGTTTTTACAACGGCGGCGAAAAAATCAACATCCTGTTGCAGGCGGTAATTTGGCTGGTGCTGGTCGTCAGCGGCTTGATTCTGTGGCTGGGCAACGGCGTTATCGACAATTCGATTCGCGCCTGGATGATTCCGTTGCATTCGATTGCGGCGGGCATCGGATTCGCGGCGGCGTTGGCGCACATTTACCTTGCCGTCGTTCAAAATCCTGACTCGTTGCACGGCATGACGGACGGCTCGATTCACGCCGATTATGCCTGTCACCATCACGGCGCGTGGGTCGACGAACTCATCGAAAACGGCACCGTTACCAAAAAAGAAATTGACGCGGCTCGCAAGGCCGCTTGACTTCCCGATAATTCTTCGGTCTGCGTCGACAATCGGCGCAGTTTTTTTTTGAGCGCGGTTGAAATCGCCCGTCAAATGTCGTCGACGGTTGAAATCGCCCGTCAAATGTCGGCAACGATTGAAATCGCCCGTCAAATGTCGGCAACGATTGAAGTCGCCCGTGAAGTTTGCGCAAGTTTTTGTTGTGGACAGTTGCCGCAAACAATTGTACAATCAAGCGGCAATCGGACTTAACTCACGGCTCGCATTGGGGGCGATATTATGAACGACAAGGGCAAGCCGCCCGTTACGATAGAATCACTCATTAACACCGTCAAAAGCTACCTGCCCGAAGCCGACACGGGCTTGATTGAACGCGCCTGGCTCGTCGCCAAAGAAGCGCACGAAGGTCAAAAACGCTCGTCGGGCGAAGCGTACATCAATCACCCGCTTAATGTCGCGGCGATTTTGGCGGAATTGCAACTCGACGACCGCACGATAGCCGCCGCCTTACTTCACGACGTGGTTGAAGATACACTTTTCACGCTCGACGAAATGGAAGACATGTTCGGCAAAGAAATTGCGCTTTTAATCGACGGCGTGACGAAAATCGGCAAAATCTACTTCAAAACCAAAGAGCAACAGCAGATTGAGGCGTACCGAAAACTCATCATCGCGACGGCAAAAGATCTGCGCGTCATTTTGATTAAGTTGGCGGACAGACTTCACAACATGCGCACGTTGAAATTCGTCAGCCCCGACCGTCAACAGCGCATTGCCAAAGAGACGCTCGAACTTTACGCGCCGCTTGCCAATCGCCTGGGCATCTCGAACATCAAATGGGAACTCGAAGATTTGAGCCTGCGTTACCTGGAGCCGGATATTTATTACGACTTGGTCGAACACGTCAAGCAGAAACGGCAGGAGCGGCAAATTTACATCAGCGAAGCCGTGCGCCTTATCGAAGAGGAATTCGACGAACTTGAAATTCACGCGTCAATCAGCGGTCGGGCGAAACATTTCTACAGCATCTATAAAAAAATGTTGCGCGACCACAAAGGCATCGGCGAAATTTACGACTTGTCCGCCGTGCGAATTCTCGTCGACGACGTGAAAGATTGTTACAACGTCCTCGGCGTGATTCACTCGAAGTGGCGACCGATTCCGGGCAGGTTCAAAGATTATATTGCCGTGCCGAAAAGCAACGGTTACCGCTCACTGCACACGACGGTTATGGCACTCGGCTACCCGCTTGAAATTCAAATTCGCACCTACGCCATGCACAAAATTTCCGAATACGGCGTTGCGGCTCATTGGAAGTACAAAGAGAGCGGCTCGTCGAAACCCGCCACGGGCGAACGCGACCAAAAAATTTCCTGGTTGCGGCAGATGGCTAAGTTGCAGAAAGAAATTAAAGACCCGAACGAATATCTCGAAGCGTTGAAGTTGGACTTCTTCAGCGATGAAGTTTTTGTGTTCACGCCCGGCAAAGATTTGGTTGTCCTGCCGCGTGGTTCAAACCCGATTGACTTTGCGTATCGAATTCACACGGAAGTTGGTCACCACTGCGTTGGCGCGAAAGTTAACGGGCGAATTGTCCCGCTTGAATACAAGTTGCAAAACGGCGATTTCGTCGAAGTCGTCACCAACAAGGCGAACAACGGTCCCAGTCGCGATTGGCTGAATATCGTCGCGTCAAGTGACACCCGCACGAAAATTCGGGCTTGGTTCAAACGCGAAAACCGCGACGAAAACATTGCCAACGGTCGCGAACAGGTCGAAACGGAATTGAAACGTCTCGGTTACGCGCCGAAAGACTTGCTCAAGGAAAATCGCCTTGCACTTGTCGCCAAACGCATGGGCGTGCCGAGCGAAGACGACTTGCTTGCGGGTATCGGTTACGGCGGCGCGTCGCTCCATTCGGTGATAACCAAACTCGTCGAGTTGCACAAAAAAGATCTGTCCGAACACATGCCGCCCGAAGTCAGCGCGCTTTTGGCGGAGATAAAAGTCATTCCGCCGCGAAACAAGGGCAACAAATCCGAATACGGCGTTTTGGTCGAAGGCGAAAGCGGTTTTTTTGTGCGACTGGCTAAATGTTGCAACCCGATACCCGGCGACGAAATTTCAGGTTACGTGACACGCGGGCGCGGCGTCAGCGTTCACCGTGCGGACTGCCCGAACATTTTGAACGGCGTCACCGACGTGAACCGCATGATTGAAGTCATCTGGGACGGCACGAGCACTAATCTTTACACCGTCGAACTGGAAATTGTTTGCACGGACAAAGCCGGCGTGCTGTCCGAATTGATTGCCGTGCCCGCCGAAATGAAACTTAATTTGCAGTCGATTCACGCGGTGCCGAACCGCAACAACAAAACGTCGACGGTCAATCTCGGCGTCGAGGTCAAAAATGCCGCGCAGGTTGATACGCTCATGAACAAACTTCGTCGCGTCGAAAACGTTTTCAGCGTCACGCGCCCGATGAAAATCAATGTGGAATGAGGAATTTGAAATGTGGAATTAAGCGCGACGTGACGCGGTATTTTTTCGACGGTCAAGCACGTCAACAATTCCCAATTCCTAATTTCAAATTCCTAATTGCCTTTTGGAGGTGTTCGGTTGGACGGAATATACTTAATCGCGGTCATGATTGTGACGGGCGGCGCGATTGCTTTTATCGGCGACAAACTCGGCACGAAAATCGGCAAAAAACGCCTGTCAATTTTCGGACTGCGCCCGCGTCATACGTCAATGATCGTGACTGTTTTGACGGGCAGCTTCATAACCGCGCTGTCAATCGGATTTATGGTACTCATATCGCAAAACGTGCGCACGGCTCTTTTCGGCATGGACGAACTGCGCGCAACAATGAATTCGACGCTTGCCGAACTCGACGAGGCGACCGAAGAACTTTTCCGCGCACAAACCGAATTCGAGCGGGCGAACGAAAATCTTCGCGACTCCAAACGTGAAATTTTGAGCCTCAAAGACGAACAGGAATCACTTCGCGCCGAAAGCGACCGACTCAAAGAAGAAGGCGCACGACTTGAATCGGCAAATTCCGACCTCGCCGCACAAAACGAAAACCTTTCGGGCACGAACGCCGCGCTTGAGCAGGACAATCAAAAACTCGGCGAATTCAACATCACGCTCACCACCGATAACGAAAAACTTTCAGGCGACAACGCGAAACTTTCCGCCGACAACGAAAAACTCACCGCCGACAACACCGAACTTGAAGAGCGCAACCGAAATTTGCGCGACGGTCTCATTGCAATTCGTCAAGGCGACATAACTTTACGTGCGGGCGAACTTTTGGCAAGCGGCGTGATTAACGCGGGACTCAATGCCGACGAAATTGCCAACTCAATCAACGCTTTGGCGGAAGTCGCCACGCAAAATTTGATTGAACGTTTCGGCGGCGACGAGGACAGTTCCGTCTGGATTTATCAGCCCGAATTGCAACGCGTCATAAACGATTTGGAATCAAGCGGGCGCGACATGGTTTTGCGAATTACCGCGGCGGACAACGTCGTTCGCGGCGAACCCGTGCGTGCAAGACTTGAACTGTCGCCCAACGAACTTATCTTCAGCAAAGGCGAATTCGTCATTTCAAAAAGCTACGAAGTCAACGACGAAACGGCTTTGGAAGTTGTCGTGCGCGACTTTTTGACGGCTGTCAATCGTGCGGCGGCGGACAAAGGCGTTTTGACCGACCCGACGACAGGCTCCGTCGGTTTGATTGACGGCGAACAGCTTTACGAAATGTTTGACGCTGTTGCCGCGGCGCACGGGAAAATTTCGTTGACCGCCTACGCCCGTGAAGACACGACTTCGCTGGGACCGCTCCGTCTGAAAATCAAAGTTACGCAAAGGACGACCGACAATGTTCGTAATGGGAATTGACCCCGGACGCGACAAGTGCGGCGTTGCAGTTTTGTCGTCAACGGGCGAAATAAAATTTCAACGCGTCGTTGCAACGGACGAACTTGCCGAAGTCATCAAAAATTTGTCCGCGCAGTTTGAATTGTCAACGGTAATTTTGGGCGACGGCACAACTCACAAATTCGCCGCACAAAAAATTTCCGACGCGGGCTTGACCTTCAAACTCGTCGACGAAAAACACACGACCGAAGAAGCGCGCCGCCTGTACTGGAAAAAAAATCCGCCGACGGGTTGGCGCAGATTTTTGCCGACGTCAATGCAGGTGCCGCCCGAACCCGTCGACGCGCTCGTTGCCGAAATTTTAGTCAAAAGATTTTTGGAGATGTCAACATGAACAATCCGAACACGCGACCCGATTGGGACGAATATTTTCTGAACATTGCCCGCGAAGTCGGCAAACGTGCGACCTGTCTGCGTCGACGTTACGGCGCGATTATCGTCAAAGACAAAATCATCGTTTCGACGGGCTACAACGGTGCCCCTCGCGGCGAAACGAACTGCATTGACAGCGGCGTCTGCGAACGCGAACGGCTCCACGTGCCCAAAGGCGAACGCTACGAGCTGTGCGTTGCCGTGCACGCCGAACAGAACGCAATCATCAACGGCAACCCCGAAGAAATGAACGGCGCGACGATTTACATTGCGGGCGTCAATTGCGCGGACAACTCCAACGCTTCGGGCGAACCGTGCAAACTTTGTCGCCGCATGATAATCAACGCACGCATTGCCAACGTCGTTTATCTTGACCGCGACAGAAAAATCGTCAACAAGTCACCGCACGACATTGACAACTGAACCGTAGCGATAACACGGTCGCACAGGACGTGCGACCGCCCGGGGTTTTTCGCGTGATGCGAAAATCCCGGGTCAAAGCGCCTTTCTTTTGGTTACTTTTCTTTGGCGCTGTCAAAGAAAAGTAACACAACGCACGCATTGCC
>JAFVBP010000025.1 GCA_017479925.1 Selenomonadaceae bacterium
CATGTTGTTGACGCTGTCGTTGATTCGGGCGACGATGCCTTGTTCGCGGCGGTCGGTCAGTTCGCGCAGGTAAACCGTGCTCACCGAGTGCACCGCGTCTTGGGTGATTGACTGTTCGGAACGGCTTATCCACCACGTCGACAAAATTAAAAGCACCGCGATAATCGCGCCGCCTGCAATCGCGACCGAAGTTGTTCGACCGCCCGATTTATTTTCGACGGAAATTTTTTCTTGCATGATGTTTAAACCTCGCTTGTCCCTAAAAGCTAAAAGCTTTCTTCGCGCAGATTGTATTAAAATCGTATAAAGATAGCAAGCGTTAATTTCCGTCGGCTTGCGTTGCAAATTCCCGTTGCAGGAAATATAATCGACTTCCGTTGGGAGGAATTCACTTGGCTGAACAAAAATTTTTCGGTGCCGCGCAGGAACTTCGCACGAAGCTCAGCGCGTCGCTCGACTTGGCAAAAAATCCGCTCGAAATCATCTTGGAGACAGCTCAACTCGTCGGCGAAATGTCGGGCGAAGAATCTTACCGCGAAACCGTGCGCGAACAAATTTTGTCGGTGTACGGTTTGGCACTCGGCGACAAATTTATTTTGGACGACGAACTTGCCGCCGTCAAAGCGCGACTTGAGAAAATCGCCGCCGCATACGACAATCCCGAATTCACCGAAGAGGAGCACATACGAATCGGTTACGCGCTCGAAAGTCACAAGGCAGAAATTGCACGCCTCGAACGTTTGAAAGCTGATGGCAAGTAATTTCGTCGGTGATGTCGTCACGTCAACGGTCACTTTAAAAGTGGCGGCAAGCGTGACGCTTGACCCAACTGGTGTTCACCGTGATTGCCCGAAAATTTCTCGTGGAGTTGACCGAATGTTTTTCGCGGACGTTGCAACCGTCATGTGGCGACCGCTTTAAAAACGGCGGAACAACTGGGGCTGTCCGTAATGTTGTCTCAAATTAGGCGTGTCGACCGCGCCAAAAATTTCTCGTGGAGTTGACCGAATGTTTTTCGCGGACGTTGCAACCGTCATGTGGCGACCGCTTTAAAAACGGCGGAATAACTGGGGCTGTCCGTAATGTTGTCGCAAATTAGGCGTGTCGACCGCGCCAAAAATTTCTCGTGGAGTTGACCGAATGTTTTTCGTTGACGTTGTAACCGTCATGTGGCGCGATTGGATTGTCCTGCGTCGGCGGCTGAAGAAATTTATCCTGTCGCGGCTGGTGACGCCCGTTTTGTATCTCGTCGCGTTCGGCTGGGGACTCGGTAAAAATATCAACCTTGCGTCGGGCAGCTACCTTGATTTCCTCGTGCCGGGCATTATCGCGCTCAACACCATGAACGTCAGCTACATGTCCGTCACGGCTGTGCACGCCGAACGCGTCTACCACAAAAGTCTCGAAGAATATTTAAGCGCGCCGATTGAACCTGCGGCTTTCGTCGTCGGGAAAATTCTTTCGGCGGTTTTTCGTGCGCTGATTTCGACGGCGTTGATTTTGACCGTCGCGAAAATTTTCGGCGCGAACTTGAACTTCGCAATGTCGGCGAA
Source organism: Selenomonadaceae bacterium (assembly GCA_017479925.1). Taxonomy (GTDB): domain Bacteria; phylum Bacillota; class Negativicutes; order Selenomonadales; family Selenomonadaceae; genus Quinella. The sequence continues at coordinate 1,554 of JAFVBP010000025.1, forward strand.
TTTTTTTATCGTCGTCGTGCTGAATTCGGCAATTTTCGCAAGCGTGTGTTTCTGCGCGGCGTTGAAAGTTCAAACCTACGAAGAACTTGCGCAAGTCAACACGTATATTTTGATGCCGATGAGTTTTTTGTGCGGGACATTTTTCTCGACGGCTGAACTGCCTCCGATTGTGCGCGCCGTGATAGAAATTTTGCCGTTGACGCACGCGAGCCGACTTTTGCGCGACGGCTTTGAGCCTGTGTCGTTCATGATTTTGTCGGCGTACACGGTGATTTTGCTTTGGCTTGCGACGAAAATGTTCAGACGCCTGTCGACGTGAGCAACGGTAATTCGTGCGCGTCAATTCTTGGGCTGAATCGTGCCGCTTTGATACGCCTGCAACAGTTTATGCAAGCCGACAATTTCGTCGCGGATGCCTTGCCCGTGATCGGTGTCGCCGATTGTCATGCGCCGCGACAAAATTTCGACGGTCTCGGTCGTCGACTCAATGTCTTTGTTTTCGGCAAGGGCAAGTTTCACGTCGGCAATTTTTTGATGTCGCAACAGTCGCAAGCCGCGTGAATTTGAAATCAGCGTGTAACCCGAAATGCCCGTGCGTTCGTGATAGGGCGTCGAAAATCCGCCGTCGATAACCAGAGCTTTGCCGCCCGCCTTGATTGGAGTTTCGCCCTTGCGCACGCGAACGGGAACGTGCCCGTTGACGATGTGCCCGCGTTCGGCGTCCAAACCGAATTCGGTCAAAATCTTGTCGCAGATGTTTTCGTCGTCGATCAAGTCATAATACGGGTCGGCAGGTTCGCGCTGAATTTCTTTGTCGTCGGTGAAGGCGCGCTCGAAAGTGTGAAATTCGCGACCGGCAATCGGCGACAAAATTCCGCACCACAAAAAGTACATGAAGTCCAAATCTTCCGTGCGACGTTCAAAGTAAGCGCGACGGGCACGGGCGTCGACGTAATCGAAATAATTTTTGCCGCTGAAAGTTTTGCCCTCGAACGAAATTTGTCGGAAGTCGCCTTCAACCGTCAGCGGAACGTTCGCGTGAAACAGCAGGTTGCCGTTGTGACGGGTGTAGACGCCGCCTTTTTTGTACAGAAAATCGACGTGCGCTTGAAGTTTCGGGCTCTCCGTGAAATTTTCGCGCAGACCGGCAATAATTTCGGCTTCGTCGTCGGTCAAGGCGTATCGGTCGCCGTCGCGATTAATCGTCGGAAAATCTGCGCGGGTCAACTTGCAAACTTTGTCGCCGATTGTGACGGTCGCGTCGTCGAAATTGATTTTGTCGAGCAACAGGCGATTGTCCATGTGAAAATCACGGTTGCGACGAATCAGTTGCCCTTCAAGCTTGAACAGCACGGTCAACATTGCAAATTCGGCGGCGCGCAACGGATTTTCGTCGGGATAAAGTTTCGACGCGAAAATCGTCAACGGTCGCAAGCTGATACCGTAGCCGCGCTCCAAAACGTCGGTGTTGTCGTAATGCAGAGAATTTCGCACGACGGTCGCGATACAAACTTCGCTGCCGAGAGCCGCGCCCATCCAAACAACGTCGTGGTTGCCCCACTGAATGTCGACTTTCGCGGGCGAAGTCATCAACAAATTCAAAATCGCGTCGGGACGGTTGCCGCGGTCAAAAAAATCTCCGACGAAATGCAGGCGGTGCACGGACATGCGTTTAATCAGCGTGCTGAACGCGTGAATGAAATCTTCCGCGCCGCCCACTTCGACAACCGAGTTCAACAGCTTTTCGTAGTAGATTTTCTGCGCTTCGTCGTCGGCGGGGTGCGTGTTGAGCATCTCCAAAATCACGGTTTCGTAGCGGTGCGGAATCAGTTCGTGCATTTTGAACGACGGAAACTTGTAACTCATGAATTTTGCCAATTTCAACAGCCGCGCAAGATTTTTTCGGTACCAAACCGAATTTGCACGTCCGAGCGATTTAATTTGCGCGATTTTTTCTTTCGGATAGTAAATCAGCGTGCAAAATTCGCCAATTTCTTCGTCGCTCATGAAGTCGCCGAAAATGTATTCGACTTTCTCGCGAATGACGCCGCTGCAGTTGTTGATTATGTGCTCAAACAGGTCATATTCGCCGTGCAGGTCGCTCATGAAGTGTTCGGTATCTTTCGGCAGGAACAGCCGGGACTGCAGGTAAATCAGCTTTTCGTAGATTGATTCCTTCGTCGGATATTTTTCGGACAAAATTCGCATCAAACTTGCCGCAAAATCGTAATCGTTGGACATGGTATCAGCTCCCTTCGGCGACAGTGTAACAAATATCTCAACGACAGGCAAAACTTTTCGGTTCGCGACGGACAACACTTCGGCAACGCGTCGAAGGTTTTTCTTTGACGGAGCGAAATTTTTTCGCTAGACTGTGTAACGAACTCGAAACTCCCGCGTATAAGGTGCAGAAAGCAAAATCAACCACACACAAAGGAGCTTGATAACAATGGCGACACGCGAAGAAAACATCGAAAAAATCAATGCCGAGCTTGAAAAGTTGAGCGATGAGCAGATCGAAAAGGTCGCGGGCGGAATATTTGTGAGTCAAATGCCGGATTCTGATCCGAAAAAAGAGCATGAAAACAAGATAATTCACGTCACAGCTTAAAAACGTCGCGTCACAAGCAAAAAAGCCCTTCGGCGACGCGTCGAAGGTTTTTTCGTTGACGGCGGAAAATTTTTTTGCTAAAGTCTGTAACGAAATCGGAACTCCCGCGTATAAGGTGCAGAAAACAACTTCAACCACACACAAAGGAGCTTGATAACAATGGCAACACGCGAAGAAAACCTCAAGAAAATCAACGACCAACTCGAACAACTCACCGACGACGAACTCGAAAAGGTCGCGGGCGGCTTTTATGCTCGTTCTAACGTCGGCGACGTTGAAAAAGAACCGAACGCAAATATTGAGAATCAAAGATGGATGATTCTTGATAAGATAATTCACGTCACAGCTTAAAAACGTCGCGTCACAAGCAAAAATGCCCTTCGGCACATGTCGGAGGGTTTTTTCGTTGACGATATTAAATTTTTCGGCTAAACTCTGTAACGAACTCGAAACTCCCGCGTATAAAGTGCAGAAAGCAAAATCAACCACAAAGGAGCTTGATAACAATGACGACACGCGAAGACAACCTCAAGAAAATCAACGACCAACTCGAACAACTCACCGACGAGGAACTCGAACAGGTCGCGGGCGGCACTATCAGTCAAACTGCCGCCGACAGCAAGATTCTTTACGATTACGGCATGATGAACAAATATCACGAAAACATACCCGTCATGTTTTACTGGAAGTCCAAAAGCGCGGAAGTAGATGCGGGTTGGGCAAAAGCCGGAATTACTTGCGTGACAAAACCTTTGGCCGATAACAAGTATTTCCTCAACGGCAAGGAAATTTCCCGCGGTCAAGCTTACGATCATTTGAAAGCGAATTTTAAGAGACTTCACCATATCAGAGACGATTGACGTTGATTAACACGCAGGCAAAAAGACCCTTCGGCGAATGTCGGAGGGTTTTTCTTTGACGGCGGCAAAATTTTTCGCTAAACTGCGTAACGAACTCGAAACTCCCGCGTATAAGGTGCAAAAACCGAAATCAACCACAACCACACACAAAGGAGCTTGATAACAATGACGACACGCGAAGACAA
>JAFVBP010000279.1 GCA_017479925.1 Selenomonadaceae bacterium
GGCTCCATGAACGAGGTTTTGTCGCCGTGAACAAAAAAATTATCGCCGCGAACAGAAACATTGTCGACGCAATCGGCACGCTGATAAATTTGTCCGCGCAAAAACTTTCAACCGTCGAGGCAGCGGAAAATTTTTTGTAGGACGCGGGTTTTCGACAACTGCGCGTTCGCGTGCACGGCAACCTTGCGCGGATTGAAATTTCGCCCGAAGATTTTTCGCGCCTCATGACGATTCGCGCCGCCGTCGTCGACAAACTCAAATCGCTCGGCTTCGCTTACGTCACGCTTGACTTGCAAGGTTTTCGCACAGGCTCCATGAACGAGGTTTTGTCGCCGTGAACAAAAAAATTATCACCACGAACAGAAATATTGTCGACGCAATCGGCACGCTGATAAATTTGTCCGCGCCGATCAATCGAAAATTCGCAGGCTACGACGACTTTGCGGACTTCGTCAAAAATCTTATCGCCGACAGTTTCGGTTTGTCGCCTTACGTGCAACGCGACCGTCACAGAGAAATTTTTTCGTTCGTCAGCCGCGACGCCGAAATTCCCGACTTCATGTTGCGCGGCGGTGATGCCGTCGAGATAAAAACCGTGCGGCTCAAAAGCGGCGAATACGACCCCGTCAAATGCAGCCCGATTGAGTTCAACACGGTTTTTCCGCGGCAGAAACTTTTTTTCGACGACCCGCTTGTCACGGACGAATGTCGACGTGCGGAAAGTTGGTACGAAAAAGATGTCGTTTACGTCGTCGGCGCGCTCAAACGGCGGCAGTTGATTCATCTGTGCATGATTTACGGCGTCGACTACTGCGCGGGCGAAAAATATTACAGCGGCCTCAATTACGAGCTGAAAAAATTAATCGCAAAGATTCGCGCCGCACGCTTCCCGTACACCCGCGAACTTGCCCGAATCAACACGGTTGACCCGACGGGCGCGACATATCTTAAACTTTACGGCATGTGGCACGTTGAAAACCCGTGGAATTTTTTTCGCTACGTTTGCCGACCCAATCTGAACGCAAATTTCAGTTTCATGTGCATAATCAACCGCGAAAAATTTCATCAACTCGACAACGGTCGCAAACTTTTCGCTTGGGCAAAAGACTGCGACGGCTTGAGGCTTGCGAAAGTTCGCGTAAGAAATCCCGATGCGCCCGACACTTTCAGGGACGCGCTTTTGATTCGCTACGAAATTTGACGAGATCCGATTTACGTCACGCTTAACCTGCAATCGCACAGGCTCCATGAACGAGGTGATTCAATGACCAACGAAAAATTTTTTGCGCAGTGGCAAAATCTCACGATTCGCGACAATTATCTTTTCAGCAAGACGATGGAATTTGAGCCTGACTTGTGCCGTCAACTGCTTGAAATGATTTTGAACGTGAAGATAACCGACCTGCGTTGGCTTGAACGCGAAAAATCTTTGGAAGAACGCTTCGACGCACGCGGCATTCGGCTTGATGTTTACGTCGAGGAACCGAATCGCAACCGCGTCTTCGATGTCGAAATGCAAGTTTTAAGCAAGCGCAACCTTGCCAAACGAATTCGCTACTATCAAGGGCTTATTGACTTGGACAAGCTAAAGCGCGGGCAAGATTTCAACAAGTTGGGCGAATCGTACATAATTTTCATCTGCCCGTTCGATTTTTTCGGCAAAGGGCGACACCTGTACACTTTCCGCGAAACCTGCGATCAAGACGCGACGTTGAAACTCAACGACGGCACGGCGAAAATTTTCCTCAACACGAAGGGCATTTTGGACGACGTGCACGGCGATCTTAAAGCTTTTGCGGATTATGTCCAGTACGGCAAAGTTTCGGGCGAATTCGTCACCAAACTCGACGCCGTCGTCAAAAGAGTGAAGTACAGTTATGAAACGAGGTTGGAATACATGAATCTGCAACTTTTCTTGGAAGAAGTGCGTGCGGACGCTCGCGAAGAAGCGCGTGCGGAAGCACTTGAAGAAGGACGTGCCGAAGGTCGTGTCGAAGGTCGTGCTGAAGGTCGTGCCGAAGGTCGTGCTGAAGGTCGTGCTGAAGGTCGTGCCGAAGGACTTGCCGAAGGTCGAATCGCGATGATTAAAAATCTGTTCGCGGTCGGCACACCGATTAAATTCATCCTTCAGGCTACGGGCTTGACCGAAGACGAAGTTCGCAAAATTTTGGCGGACGACACGCCGACTGATTCGTCACAAAATTTGAGGTGATTTACATGGACGAGACAAAAACCCCGACAACAAAATCTTTCGTCGA
>JAFVBP010000280.1 GCA_017479925.1 Selenomonadaceae bacterium
AACGGAGTGGTATGCATTTATCATCACCGCACATTTCGATAAATCACGGCGCGGGAATAACCCGTTACGCCTTCGGTCATCAAGTTCAAGAATTCTTCGCGGGTAAAGCCCGACAGGCGGAAAATTTCTTCGGGCTTCATGCCGAGCTGTTTGCCGATTTCTTTTACCGACTTGCCTTCTGCAAGCAGTTCCTTGACGATAGCTTTCATCGGTTCGAGCAGGTGCACGCCGCGTGCGCGATTGTGTGTTATCGTGCCGTAAATGTCACCGTCGCGGTTTTCGTGTTCGACAATGACGACGGGCACTTTGCCGCCGAGCATTGACTTAAGCGGCTCTCGCTTTGCAACCGTCCAGCGGTGAAAACCGTCGATAATCGTATAATCGGGTCGAACGACGATAGGCAACGTCCAGCCGTTTGCAAGAATTGACTGCTTGAGCAATTCAAGATTATCACGGCTGACTTTGTTGGGGTTGTAGTCGTTTGCGGTCAATCGTTCGACGGGCACCCACTGCAGGCTTGCGAGCGGCGCGAATAATTTATCGTTGGTCACGGCGGGCTTGCTCCTTCCGGCTTTGGTTTGCCACCTCTAAATATGTTTCGTTGTAAATGCCGCGAAAACTTCTTTTGTCGGGGTCGCCAAACAAGATGGTTTCGTAGCATTGCTTGTAAAGTTTCGGTGTCATGAATACGCCGTGCATTGCCACTAATCGCCGCCACTCAGGTAACCACTTGGCGGTATCGGGCGGGATTGTATATTTGTCTGTATTGTAAAAAAGCAGGTCGTAGAGCTTTGCCTTGTAGTCTTGCGGCTCCGAATCAGCTTCCATTGCCGAGCGGCGGCGGGTTTGTCGCTTGAACATTTCCGAATCCCAATAAAGCAATACGAGATAAGCATTGGGATAACGGCGTTCAATTTTCGCCCAAAGTTCGGGGTCGGTCTGTGCTATCCAGCGCAAACCTTGAATTGAACTGTCGCCGAAAAAGCAACACAGGCGCAGATGATTTTTCGTAACGCCCGCTTCATACAGTCGGATATAAATTTCGGGGAACGGCAAGTTGTTTTCTTTGATGTAAAGCCAGACGTCATTGTCGTGCCAATCGTAAATCGGATATTGCAGGTTGCTTTCAAGTTTGATAACCGCAATAGCTTTCAACCGTTGAACTGATTCTGCCGCTCGTATACCAATCATCTGGATACCGCCTTTAGTTCGACTTTTGCAAAAGGTCTGATAGTTACAGCAGCCGGCATAAGGAACCAGCGGGTGATTCATGATAGCGAACGGCGGCGGCTCGCGCATCCAAAGTTCGCGTTTGCTTTTGTCCCACGTTATCCAGCTTTCGGTCTTCGATAAGCTGTCAATTACCGAGGTTTGCTTGACTTCGAGGCAATACCATTCAAACTTCGCTCCGACGCGCAGAAATTTTTCGCGCCAACGATAAGCCGCCTCAAGCATTGACTTATATAAACCTTCCTCGTCGATAAAGATTACCGTGAGCTGTTTGGCGTCGATTTCGCCGCGCAGGATTAAATCATAGGTCAAGTGCGACAGGCAGAGCGAATCTTTACCGGAACTGAACGAAAGATAAACGGGCAAGCCGTTGGCGAAGATGTTTTTGATTCGTTGCCGTGCCGCGTCGAGGACGTTTTGCGTGCCGTAAATTCTTTTCACAGCCATATCTTTTCACCGCATTTCGGGCAGGTGACGAATCGTTGAAGGCTTTGCGTCGGCTCCGACGGTTCGGTCGGTGAGGTTGCTTGCGGCGGCGTGATTGGCTGTTGCTGAGGTTGTGGCGTTCGCGGTTGTGCGGTCTTGATTTCTGAAACTTTTTCTTCGCTGAGGTTGCCGTAGGAGTTTAATATTTCGTCGGCTTGTGCGGCGTTGGCGGTCAAAGCTTTCAGTAATTCTTCGTCGTAGCCGGGGATGTCAATATCACTGCCGAGTTCGCGCAACAGTTCATCGAAGACATTTGAATCGTTTACGCCGAGTTCAAAAATCTTGTTATCGACGAGCATTAACTTTTTCTTTTGATTGGCGGTCAAGTTGTCGACGACGCAGCAGTCGGCACTGTCGCGTCCCATCTGTTGAAGTGCTTGAAACAGTCCGTTGCCCGCGAGGATTGTGTTTGTTTCGTCAATGACGATAGGGCGAATCTGCCCGAACATTTCAATCGAGCGGATGTATTCTTTTATTTGGCGGTCGCCGTGCAAGCGAACATTTTTTTCGGGTCGTTGCAGGTCGCTAAGTTTTTTCGTGACCGTCTGCATTGTTCAATTCCTCCGAACTGCCATAACAACCGCCGCGATAATCATTGCGCCGACGAGGTAGGAGCGGCACGACGCCATCAACGTCCACAGCTCCATGACGCCCATGTCCATAAACTGTACCCAGCCGATTATCGCCACTGCGTCAATCAGCAAGCCGAGCTTGCGCCCGAACACAAGGTAGGTCGAATAAATGAAAGTCGACAGCGACGACAGCGCAACCAGCGACAACAGCACTGCACGCATTAAGTTCAATTCGGGCGGCAGGTCAACGAACGCCAGCGAAAAGGCGAATATCATGTACAGCCCGAAAAACAGCCCGCCGAGCGTAAACGCTTGCCGCATGTCAACCTTTTGGGTCGCGTCGGCATTGGCGTCGTTGTAATTCAACAGTTCGTAGAAGTAAATGTAGGTGAACGGTCCCGGCAAAAGCAGTAACGCCTTGTGCAAGCCCGTCGTCAAAGCCTGTGCCTCAAGTCCCAAAGGGCGCGGGACAATCTCGCCGCCACTTTGAATAAACGCGACGACAGTGATAAAAGCGATAAGCCCGTAAACGGCTAACCAGCTTGCGCCGTCGGTTAAAATATTCCGAATCATGCCGCGCCATAGCAGGAGCACTACGAAGAATACCGCCGTCGCGTAAGCAAGTGCCGTGCCGCCCGACAATCCCAACGACGTGTCGGCAAAGACTTCGCGAATACCGTTCATGTTGTACCAGATTTGAAAGACCGCCATTAAGGAAACAACGCTGTAGAAAAATTTCGTCTTTATCACTTCGCGCAGGGTCGACAGGCGGCTGATGACGATTCCGAACAGGACGCAAGCAAAGACATTGGCGGCAGTCCAGATAAGCGCGGGCACGATGCCGAGCGTTTTTGTTATCGTGATAGTGTTGAGCAGGGAGCCGACGCCTGCCCAGCTTGCCGCTATCGACAAACCGTAATACGTTAGCGGTTGCGTCTTGAATCTTTCGCTTATCGATACCAAATTCCGAATCCTCCTTATAAACCGAAAACCGCCCGAAGGCGGTTCACATATTTTGACAAGCGTAGCATAGCAGATTCCCGCGTGTGAATCAAGGTGCCCTTTTGTGCCCTTTACTGCCCTTTAGTGAACTTCGCGGCGAAATTTTTCAGGGCGCGTTCGTGCAGTTTGAAGACGTAGCGGGTGCCCGTGCGCATAAGGTGAGCTATTTCCTGCCACGAACGGAAGCACAAGTAGCGGTATTCGAGGACAATGCGCTCGTTGTGGTTGTCGAGTTCGGCAATGGCGGCGACAACTTCGCGGCGAAGGTTGAGCAACTGCTTGATTTCGTCGGCAAGGATGTCGGCTTGTTGCTGAACGTTGGCAACGGCGTCTTCAATGCGGGAACTTAACCGCGTGCCGCCGCTTGGTGTGCCGGTGATTACGGTCGTGACGCGGGTCGCCGTCGATTGCAGGCGCGCTATCTGTTCGAGTTTGCTCTCTATCTTTTCGTTGAGCTGATAAACCTGTTGAAGGTATTCCTTCGCCGTCATGTGTTCGCCTCCTCAAAGTTTGGGATTGTGCTTGACGCGGTCGTGTTCTTCGGCTTGTTTGGCGTCGTTCCAGCGGTCGATTGTTCCGACCAGATACAAGATGTTATCGACGGGCTTTTTATCCCGCCTTCTTCACGTCGCCGTGAAGTTCAGCATATCTTTTCACGCGTTACCGTTGCGTGGCGCGGTCTCGTGGCGACATTATTTCG
>JAFVBP010000281.1 GCA_017479925.1 Selenomonadaceae bacterium
AGCAAAAGACCCGCTTTAAAAGCGGGGGAACAATTTGGTTAGCCGATTCGCCAATCGAACGACAACGCCAACCAAATTGGATGCAACGTCTACGTTGCCCAAAGAAAACTGCGCCCGCTACGATACATCCTGTATCGTGCGACGGGCGGTTGCGGCCGTCATCCCTATCGGCCGGATTAACGTTCGCGTTTGTTCGCTGATGTTTTGTGATTGGAGATTGACTGATGCCCAAAGTTTTGATGTCGGAGCTGTTCGACAAAATTCCGCCCGCCGTCGACAAACGCGACGAATTGACGGCGGCTCTGAAAAATTTTTCGCGCAAGATTGTCGTGCTCGACGACGATCCGACCGGCGTTCAAACAGTCAACGGCATTTCGGTTTTCACGGACTGGACTGCCGAAAGTCTCGCCGCAGGTTTCGCCGAAGAAAATCCGATGTTCTTCGTGCTGACGAATTCGCGGGCGTTTTCGGCTCAACAAACTCGCGACGAACACACAAAAATTGCCGAACGAATCTGCGCGACGGCAAAAACTTTCGGCAAGGAATTCATCATAATCAGCCGCAGCGATTCGACGTTGCGCGGACATTACCCGCTTGAAACGCAAACGCTTCGTGAAGTTTTGGCGGCTCACGGTCACGCGGTCGACGGCGAAATTTTGATTCCGTTCTTCAAGGAAGGCGGACGATTCACCGTCGGCGACGTGCATTATGTTCGCGAAGGCGATTGGCTAGTCCCGGCAGGCGAAACCGAATTTGCACGCGATAAAACTTTCGGCTACGCGAACTCGAACTTGGCGGCTTACGTCGAAGAAAAAACTTTCGGCGCGTTCCCGAAAAACAACGTCACTTGCATTGAACTTGACGAACTTCGCGGCGGTCGTATCGACGAAATTTCTTCGCGGCTCAATGACGTTCGCAATTTCGGCAAGGTCGTCATCAACGCGGCGGATTATTGCGACGTGGAAATTTTTACGCTTGCCCTGCTCAAAAGTTTGTCGGCGGGTAAAAATTTTCTGTTCAGGACGGCGGCGGCGTTCCCGAAAATTATCGGTTCCGTGGCGGACAAAAATCTTTTGACGCGTGCCGAACTTGTCGACGAAACAAATTCCAACGGCGGCTTGATTGTCGTCGGGTCACACGTCGCCAAAACCACCGCGCAACTTGCCGAGCTGAAAAAAATTCCGTCGGTCGCCTTCATCGAGTTTGACGTTACGAAATTGAACGCGGCCGACGAAATTGTCCGTCGCGCCGAAGAAAATATTTCGCACGGTGTGACGACGACGATTTACACGAGCCGCAAAGTTTTGGATGTCGGCGACGCTGAAAAAAATCTTCGGCTGTCGGTGAAAATTTCTGACGCGTTGACAAGTATCGTTCGCAAGCTGAACGTTCGCCCGAAATTTTTAATCGCGAAAGGCGGCATCACTTCCGCCGACACGGGCACCAAAGGTCTCGGCGTCAAAAAAGCTCTCGTCGCAGGGCAAGTCGCCGCGGGCGTTCCCGTGTGGAAAATCGGCGCGGAAAGCAAGTTTCCCGACATGAGTTACGTAATTTTTCCCGGCAACGTCGGCGCGGTCGACACCTTGCGAAGAATCGTCGAGTTGCTCAATTGAAAAAACCCCGTCGAACAATCGGCGGGATTTTTTATTGCAGTGACGGTTCACGTGTAATGAACTTCGCAACTTTCGGGCAGGTTTGCGATAAGCCTTTCGATGTCGCAGGCGAGGTCATACTCAAAATCATTTTCGTATTCGAGCAGATGTTCGGGCACGTAAAGATTTTTGAGCTTGTAATCCTCACAGAAAATGTCGTCACCGAGCACCAGAAGCGACGCGGGCAAATTTATCGCCGTCAAGTTTTCGCAATTCTCGAACGCCCACGTGCCAAGTTTTTCCACGCTGTCGGGAATAAAAACCCTGTGCAGGTTTTTGCAACCGGCGAAACCGAAATCGTCAATCTCAACGAGCGAGTCGGGCAATTCGATATTTCGCAGTGAAGTACAGTCGACAAACGCGGACAAAGAAATTTTCTGCAACGCGACGGGGAAATTAATTTCCCGCAGGTTACGGCAAAACGTAAAAGCGCGGGCACAAATTTTCGTCAAGCTGTCGGGCAAAAAAACTTTTTTAAGGTTCGTGCAATTGCCAAAGGCTTGGTAATTGATTCTCGTCACGCCGTCGGGCAAGTGAACTTCCGTTAACGTCCCGCAATCTTTGAAAGCTTTTTCGCCAATTTCGACGACGGGCAGACCGTTAATTTCCGCAGGAATCTCAACGATGCCGCCGCGGCCGTTGTAATGTCGAATCACTATGCCGCAATTAAAATCGTCAGCAGATGTCGCCACAGTTATCAACCTCCGAGAAATTATTTGACGCAAACGAAACCTGCAAATGATTTGACGTTGGTGACTTCAACGCGTGCGTAACGTTCGGACAGAAATTTTTTCAGACTTGCAAGCGTTTCATACGGCGGCGAAAAAAATCCGTGACGTTGGCAAAACTTTTCGACGAACAGATCCGTGCAACGATTTTGTCCCGCGACGTAAACCGAGCCGCAAAAAATTCCGCCGCGTTTCAGAACACGCCAAACTTCCGCGTGCGCCGAAATTTTGTCGGGGAAGACGTGAAAACCGTTGACCGACAAGATCAAGTCGAAAGTTTCATCCGCGAACGGCAGACTTGTCACGTCGCCTTGAATAAACGTCACGTCGCGCAGGTTCAGTTGAGTTGCCCGAATTTTCGCCGCGTCGAGCATTTTGTCCGACAGGTCGACGCAAAAAATTTCCGCGCCGTCGAGTTTGCGATAAATCGGCAACGACAAAACGCCCGTGCCAACGGGAACTTCAAGCAGTCGTCCGCTGAAATTTTTCGGTATGCCCGCGAATGCCTGCGTCAAAAATTTTTCGTAAGCCGTCGAGTCGAGTCCCCAAAAAAATTTCAACGCCAGCCGACCGAGCACGCCCGAATTCGTCATCATGTCGTCGTAGAATTTCGCCAAGTCGCCGACTTGCTGATACGCGTCAAAAACTTTCGACAATGCGTTCAAGGCACCGTCGTCAACAGCGCGTCACAGCGTCCGCGAATTTCCCAGTCGCCCGCGCCCGCCGTCAAGAAAAACGAATCGCCCTTGCGGTACGAAAGTTTTTCGTCGCCGCAGAGAATTTCGCCGTTGCCGTCGAGAATCAGCACGCTCAAAAAAGTTTCGTCGCCGATTGAGCCTTGCGCACGCGAAAGAAATTTCCCGTCGAGGTCAAGCTTGTCGACGATAAAATCTTCGCAGGCAGCCGCGTGCGGATAACTTTTGCCGCGTTCGTCCGAAGGCGTCAACTTCGTCACGTCGAGAGCTTGCGCAATGTGCAACGGGCGGTTCCTGCCGTAATCAAAGACGCGATAGCTGACGTTCGAGCTTTGCTGAATTTCGGCGAGCAAAATTCCCGCGCCGACAGCGTGAATCGTGCCGGCGGGAATATAAAACACGTCGCCTCTGCGCACGGATGCGGCGTTCAAAACTTCGGCAAGCGAATTGTCCTTGATTCGAGCGGCGAATTCGTCACGAGAAATTTCCCTGTTGAAACCGCAGTAAAGTTGCGCGTTCGGCTCCGCGTCGATAACGTACCACATTTCGTTTTTGCCAAGTTGACCTTCGTGCGCCAAAGCATAATCATCATTCGGGTGAACTTGCACGGAAAGATTTTGTTTCGCGTCGATAAACTTAATCAGAATCGGGAAGTCCGCGAAATGACGGCAGTTCGTGCCTGAAATTTTTGCGTCGGCTTTGAGCGCGTCGGCAAGAGTTTTGCCCGCGAATTCGCCGTTGACAATCGTCGACATGCCGTCGGGGTGTGCGGACAACATCCAAGCTTCCGCGCAAATTTCGCCGCCGTCGATGCCGAATTCTTCGACGAGCCGTCGTCCGCCCCAAACGTAATCTTTGCACGCGGGCTTGAGTTTGAAAATCGCCATGAAAATTTGCCTCCAAAAAATTTGGGAGCCGAAAAAATTTCTGCTCCCGAAAGTCACCAGTGATACGGTTCATGTCTGTTGATTTTGAACGCCCGATAAATTTGTTCGACGAGGACGAGCCGCGCCATTTGATGCGTAAACGTCATTTGCGACAAGCTTAATCGAAAGTCAGCCGCCCGCCGAAGTTCGTCGCCGAGTCCGAATGCTCCGCCGATTGCGAACGTCAAGTTGCTTGTGCCGCTCAAGTTCAACGCGGAAATTTTTTCGGCTAACTGTTCTGATGTCAACTGCGTGCCCGAAACGTCCAACACGCACAGCCACGAATTTTGCGGGACGAGCGACAGAATTTTTTGCGCCTCTTCGTCAAGCGTGCGGCACTCCGAAATTTCGCGAACGTCGACGGTTGCAAATTTGCGCAGGCGTTTCAAATATTCCGCGACGCCGTCAACCAAAAATTTTTCTTTCAGCCGACCGACGACCAATAAATTTATCTTCACTGACCACTAACCACTAATCACTGATTCGACGGTTGCGGCATTTCGTCGAGCGTGACTTCAACGGTCTCCTGCGTGCCTTCGCGGTCAAGCAGAACTTTGACTTTGTCGCCGACTTTGTGCGCGGCAACGGCATTGCGAACGTCCGTGACGGAATTGACTTCCGTGCCGTCGATGCTCAAGATGATGTCGCCGCGTTGGAAACCTGCGCGACCTGCGGGCGAATCAAGCGCGACTTGGAAGACGAAAACGCCTTTTTCGAGCGTGAGTTGATATCCGTAACGCGCCGCCGTCGGTTTGTCGAAAATTGTCACGCCGAGATACGGGCGGGCGACGTAGCCTTTTTCCATGAGTTCGTCGATAACCGCTTGAACCGTGTTGATAGGAATTGCAAAGCCCATACCCTCAACGCCGTTTGTTGCAAGTTTCGCGCTGTTAATGCCGATAATTTCGCCGTCAG
>JAFVBP010000282.1 GCA_017479925.1 Selenomonadaceae bacterium
GAAGAAGTCATCAAAAGTTGTCGGCGAAATTCGCGGCGAAAATCGCGGCTCGTCGGGCATTTTAATCGTCGCGGCGGTCGTTTTGATTGCGGCTTTGGCAGGCGGCGCGTGGGCATTTCTGTCGGGCGACGGCGGCGACGTGGCAACCAAACCGCCCGCGCAAAATCAGCCCGTGCAAACGGAACCTGCACCGCAAACGCCCGTAGCGAACGCGAATCCCGCTCCGCAGGCACCTGCCGACAGCGTCAAAATCGAAGCGAAGTTCAACGGTCGTTGCTGGACTCTCGTGACGGTTGACGGCGCGGTCGTGCTTGAAGGCGTCATCGAAGCAGGCGAAAATCTCTCGTGGGAAGGCAAAGAATCCGTCAACCTTCGGCTCGGTGACGCGGGTGCCGTCGAATTGATTCAAAACGGTCAAAATCTCGGCGTGCAAGGCGGTGCCGGCGAAGTCGTCGACAAAACCTTTACGCGCAAATAACTCATCGAACGCAAAAAAATATCGGGGACTCAATCGAGTCTCCGATTTTTTTCGTGCCGCGTCATTTGCCGTCGCCGCCGAAAAATAAGCCCTTCGTGATGAGCCACCAACCGACAGTTCGCATGGCGGAAATAATCTGCATGGCGTGTGCGCGTTCGTCGGTCAAGTTCACGTCGTTAAGTTCGTTGGAGGCGACGTGCGGCAACAGCTCAATCACGTCCGAATCAATCTGCCCCGCAACTTTGGCGGTCAAAAAAGCGTCCGTGTTGAAGCCGACGCCGTCGCTGTTAAACAAACTCGGTGCAATCGAGTAATACGCAAAATTTTGCGGCGCAATCAAGTCAAGCAACGTCGGGACAATCGAAATGTGGTCACCGACAACGTCAGGCGGCAAAATATTTTTCGTGACGCCCGCGCCGTACAAAACGAACGGAACGCTTTGGTGCTCAAAAATCGTCGGGTGCGTCGACGGGTCGCAACGAATCGCATGGTCGCCCGTCACCACAAACAAACTTTCGGGGTAGCGCGCAATCGTGTCGCGGACAAAACGCGTGATAACCTCGTCCATGTACCAGTAATGCCCAAGTTCGACGGCAAGTTGATTCGCGTCGTCGACGTTCGGGAATTTTTTCAAGACTTCGGCAACAGCTTTCACGTCGTAACCTTCAGCCGCCAAATCCAAATTGTACGGCGGATGATTCGTCGTCGTCATAATCAAGTGAACCGTCGGCGGCTCCCCGTCCAAATGATTCAACAGCGCGTTGAACAAATTTTCGTCTTTCGTGCCCCAAGTCGTCTGCTTCGGCGCGTTGAAATCGGGGTAACCGTAAAAATTGTCGAAACCTTGCGCGAGTGACATTTTCGCAATCGAGTCCCACGAAGGCATACCGCCGTACCAGAAATCGACGTTGTAGCCGAGTTCCTTGAACGGTGCCGCCATCGATGTGATGTAAAGTTTTTCGTACGTGCGCGCTTGATAGTTGACGCGGATATTCACGTCGGGCAAGCCCGTCACGAGACCCGTTATCGCCGTCGACGTGAAATCGCCGTTGGGCATGAAGTTGCGGCTGTAATAACAATTTTCCTCCGCGATAAGCGACTTGATACCTTCGGCGATTAAAAGTTCGTCGTACTTGCCCAAAAGCGGCCACTGCATGAAAGTTTCGCCCAAGATGATAAATATGTGACGCGGCTTCGGAATTTTTTCGCCCGAAGTTTTGCGTTCGAGATACGGCGCAAGATTTTTTTCGGCAATGTTTTTGTTGACGGCGACAATCTGCGCGGCTTCGGCGATTTTTTCGGGATCGACACCCGAAATTTTACCCGCCTCCATGCGTTTGGCAATCGAGCGCGTTCGGTAAAGTGCCTGCGCGTCGTCGAGAATGCACTCGTTCAAGAAATCGTCGTTGGTGACGCCCGCGTTTTCCCAATTCAAGCCGCCGGCGTAGGTGAAACTGCCGCCGAAACGCACGAACAATCCGAACAGAAAAATGCCCGCGATTAAAGCCGTCGCGAAACCTGCGGTTTTCTTTTTGTCGAACATGACGCTTTCGGGCAACGGGAAAGTTTTTATCAGCAACAGCCGACTCAACGCCGCGATACAAATTATCGTCAACAAAAGCGCGACAATCGTTCGCCACAAGATGCCGTATTCTTGAATCATCGTGACAATTATCGACCAGAAATCGTCGTGCAAACCTTGGACGACTTCAAGCCCGTACGTCGATTGAAACGTGCGGTAATACGGGAACCGCAACATGAACAGCAACGAAAATATCAGCGACGCGACAATTCCGACGCCGAGCCGAATTCGCGAACTCAAGCCGCCGATTGAACACAGCACGAACGGAATCAACGTGACCGCGCCCGCAGTTTTCAAGCTCAAACGAAGTCCCGCGAATAAAGCCGTTGCGATTTGTGCCGCGCCCGACTCCGCGCTCATGTAATTTGACATCAGCAACATGAACAGCCCGCGGTAAATTTCCAGCAAAAGCAGCACGAACAGGAACAATCGCCCGTCGCGCTGTATGCCGTCGAAAAATCGTTTCAGGAACTTCAACAGTCAAGCTCCTTTCGGAAGCAATTTGAAACCAAACCATTACGCATTGCAGTTCAGCCCATGGATTTGATTTTGTCTTCGACGAAGGCGACGGGAATTTTATCCAGACAGTCTTCGTCTTTGGGACAAGCGCGTTTCCAGCAACCTTTGCACGGACGTTCGACTTCGACGGCGTTTTGAAGTTGCCCGAAAGGTCCGTTGCGTTCGACGTTGGTGGGCCCCATTAACATGACCGTTCGCACGCCGAGAGCCGCTCCGAGGTGCACGGGACCCGTGTCGCCGCCAATGACAAGCCGCGAACTGCGGATGACGTGCGTAAGCTGCGCAATGTTCGTGCGGTTGACAAGATTAATCGGCGGAATTTCCATTTGCGATTCGATTTCTTGAGCACGTTGCGCGTCCAAATCGCCGTTGCCGACCAAAACCGGCACGACCGCCAAGCCGTAAAACCAATCGCCCAAAGCCGCGAAATTTTTTGTCGGCCAACGTTTGTTCGGCCAATTCGCGCCGACCACGAACGTCACGAACGGGTTGCCGCCGCGAAGTCCCGCCTGCTCCATAATCGCCCGCGCAGATTCGGATTCTTTGACGGGCACCTGAAGCGGGAAGACAACTTTGTCGACGACGCAACCGACAGCCCGCGCCGTGTCAAGGTAGCGTTCGACGATGTGACCTTGCGCGTGTTCGCCGACGACGGGTTTTGAAATTTTGTCGCTCATTTCGCGCATGTTGCAAATGCCGAGTTTGATGTTCGACTTCGCAAAAAACGCAATCGCCGCCGACTTGAAAAGACCCTGCAAGTCAAGTACCGCGTCGTAACTTTGCTGTTGCAACTCCTGCTTGAACGGGAAAAATTCGCGCATGAAACCTTTGAGCGTGCGGAAATTTTTCTTTTTGAACAGGATGATTTTGTCGACGCACGGATTCATTTTGAGCAGTTCGAGACTCGGCGGTTCGACGACCCAAGTGACCTTCGCGTCGGGGAAAGTTTCTTTAATCGCGTAGCTGACGGGCAGGGCGTGAATCACGTCGCCGAGCGCGCTGAGCTTGACGATCAAAACGTTTTGCAAACCTTCGCTCATGATGATTTTGCCTCTAAAATTTTTTTAACGATGTTGGTTGTCGAGTGACCCGCGACCAAGTTGACAAGTTCGACGCGCCCGCCGAATTGTTGAACGATTTTTGCTTCGGGCAAGGTGTCAAGCGTGTAATCGCCGCCCTTGACGTAAACATTCGGCTTGACTTCGGCAATCAACGCTTCGGCAGTTTGTTCGCCGAAAATAATCACGTGGTCGACGGCTTTAAGTCCCAGCAAAACTTCGGCGCGGTCAAGTTGCGAATTAATCGGGCGCGAATTGCCTTTCAATCGACGTACGGATTCGTCGGAATTCAAGCCGACAATCAGCACGTCGCCGAAAGTTTTTGCCGCCGTCAAATAACGGACGTGTCCCGCGTGAAGTATGTCGAAACAGCCGTTCGTGAAAACGATTTTTTTGCCGCGACTTTTGAGTTCGTCGCAGAACTTCGCGGCGTCGTTTCTGTCAATCAACATAATTTCAACTCCAAAGATAACGTAGTTCCGATCGACATGGATGTCGGGCAACTGCAATGGGTAATTCGCAATGATAACGTTCAACAACGCGACAACACGGTCGCACATGGATGTGCGACCGCCCGGAGTTTTTCGCGTGATGCGAAAATTCCGGGTCAAACGCCCTTTTCTTTTGGTTACTTTTCTTTTGGGCGCAGCAAAAGAAAAGTAACATTC
>JAFVBP010000283.1 GCA_017479925.1 Selenomonadaceae bacterium
AAGTCGGAGTGAATCAGCCCGCGTGTGTCGCAACCGACGGCAGCCGCAAGGTGAAACATTTCGGCGAACAAAGTCGTTTCGTCACCCAAGGCGAAAATTTCGACGGTCGTGTCGTTCGGTGCGTGAAGTTTGGCGAATTTTTTTGCGGACGCGGTCGGTCGAAAAATGTACGGCGGTTGATACGATGACTTCATCCGCGAAAATTTGATGTCGTCGAGCAGGTCGTAAAATTTTTCGGCGAAGGTGCCAATCGATTCGACGGCGGTCAAATTTCGCACGGCGTGATAAATTTCGCGCAGACGATAAGTCGGCACGCGTCGAAAACTTGATCGCAAAGCGTCGACGAAGGCGGGAATTTTTTCTTCGGACGGCAAGTCTTCGGGCAACTTCAACGCCAAAACTTTTTTGACGGCGTCGCGACTCTCGGCAAGAACTTCTTCGTCGGACAAGTCAACGTCGTCTTTTAGCGGGCGAAAAATTTTCGGCTCGGCGGACGAAAGATTTATCGCACGCAACCGCTCAATGTCGGCGAAATTCGGGCGTCCCACGGGCACGAACTGCTTAATGTGATAGTAACGGTACAAGCCGCTGGATTGCTCCACGTCGACGGGAAAAGTTTTTTCTTCGACGCGCAGGGGAACTTCCAACTCGTCAAGGTCGCGCCAAAAAATTCGTTCGCGCTCCTCGTCGACGACGAACAAATTCAGGCACAAATTTTTTTCGGCGGCGTATTTGCGATAACCTTCGACTTGGCTCGTCGGCAAAGTGTACACGGGGAAGCGGTCGTAGCTGTAGCCAATCGTCTTGCGCGTTTTGACTTCGACAAGCTCGGTGCCTTTCCACAGCGAAAATTTTTTCGGCGCGTTCAACACGAAATCGACGTGACTTGAACCCGTCGACGCGGTATCTTTGGGGCGACGAACTTCACAGCCGCGAAACTCCAGAAATTTTTGGACGATCTGCTCACCGACCAAACCTTTGCGATAAGCGGGCGTCGACTCGAAACGTTTGCCCAACGTCAATCACCTCGGTAAAAAAACTTCGCTTGACGAAAAATTTTTCCTGCCGTAGACTGCGGAAAAGTGGTTAGTGGATAGTGGTCAGTGATTAGTGGACAGTGAAAAAACTTCTAACCACTAACCACTAACCACTAAATCGGAGGTAGAAATTTCATGAGTAACCTTGAAGTCGGTATCGTCGGGCTGCCGAATGTCGGCAAGTCGACGCTTTTTAACGCGATAACGAAAGCCGGCGCGGAAGCCGCAAATTACCCGTTTTGCACGATTGAGCCGAATGTCGGTGTCGTCGCCGTGCCCGATCCGCGGCTTGACGTGTTGACAAAACTTTACAGCTCGAAAAAAACGACGCCCGCGCTCGTGCGTTTCGTCGACATTGCCGGGCTTGTCAAAGGCGCGTCGAAAGGCGAAGGTCTCGGCAACAAATTCCTCGAACACATTCGCCAGGTTGACGCCATTGCTCACGTCGTGCGCTGTTTCGCGGACGAAAACATCACGCACGTCGCCGACACGATTGACCCGTTGCGCGACATCGACACGATTCAAACGGAGCTGTGCCTTGCCGATTTGGAAGTCGTCGACAAACGCCTTGCCAAAGTCGCCAAACTTTTGAAGTCGGGCAGCAAGGAAGCGCGTGCCGAAGCCGACATTTTGGAGCGCGTGAAAAATTCTTTGGATGCGGCAAAACCTGCGCGAAGTTTGAACTTGACCGCCGACGAATTGACTTTGATTCGCGACGCAAATTTGTTGACGCTCAAGCCCGTGCTTTACGTCGCCAATGTCGCCGAAGACGAATTGACTTCCGAAAATGCCAACGTCGCCAAAGTGCGCGAACTTGCCGCGTCTGAAGGTGCTCAAGTCGTCGTCATCTGCGCGAAGGTCGAAGCCGAAATTGCCGAACTCGACGCGGACGAAGCTCAAGAATTTTTGTCGGACTTGGGTCTCGACAGTTCCGGTCTCGACAGATTGATTCACGCGGCTTTTGACTTGCTCGGCTTGATGACTTTTTTGACGGCGGGGGCTGACGAGTGCCGCGCTTGGACGATTGCCAAAGGTACGCCTGCGGTCAAAGCGGCGGGCAAAATTCACAGCGACATTGAACGCGGTTTCATTCGCGCCGAAATTGTCAACTACGACGATTTGATTCGGCTCGGCTCGATAACCGCTGCCCGCGACAAAGGTCTCGTGCGCCTTGAAGG
Source organism: Selenomonadaceae bacterium (assembly GCA_017479925.1). GTDB lineage: Bacteria > Bacillota > Negativicutes > Selenomonadales > Selenomonadaceae > Quinella. Next base: position 2,216 of record JAFVBP010000283.1, read on the forward strand.
CAAAGATTACGTCATGCAGGACGGCGACGTTACTTATTTCCGTTTCAACGTGTGAAGTCAGCTACGCAAACGAAAACCCCCCATCGATTTGCTCGACGGGGGAATTTTTTCGTTGAGGTAACGTTTCAGTCTTTGCGACCCGACTCTTTGGAGCCGTTTACGTCGACTTTGCGAACGGACGAATCTTTTTTCGCGTCGCCAAGCCGTTTGACGCCGCCTGCGGGTTTCTCGTCGCGAAGAGTTTTCTTGACTTTGTCTGCCAAATTCGACTTGTTCATAAAGCAAGCACCTCCGCCGTGAATTTAGCAAATTTCCTTGACGGCGTCAACCGAATCAAATAAACTGCCGTCAAAACTTTTGGAGCAAGCGTGACGCTTGACCCGATTGGTTTGACCGTTCAACGTTCCGATGTTGTCGCAGAAATCGGACGTTAAATTTTTTCGGAGGTGTTTTATGCACGAACACGAACACACGCTCGACGACGGCACGGTAATTCGCCACAGCCACACGCACACGCAAACCAAAGCGGTTTTGAATCGCATGGCGCGACTTATCGGGCATTTGCAATCGACGAAAAAAATGATCGAAGACGGGCGCGACTGCTCCGAAGTTTTGATTCAGCTGTCCGCCGTCGACGCCGCGATTAAAGCCGTGCAACGAATCATCCTGAAAGATCATCTCGAACATTGCATCGTTGACGCGATCAAGGAAGGCGACACCGCCGCGCTCGAACGCTTGAACAAAGCCGTCGAACAATTCATTCGCTGATTAAATCGCAACTGCTTTGAAAATGACGAACGTTTGTTGCGTAACGGTAAAAAGGCCGTCATGGATGACGGCCGTAACCGCCCGTCGCATTAATGCAGGATGCATTAACGCGGGCGCGTCTTTCTTTGGTTACTTTCTTTCCACGCGGAAAGAAAGTAACATTCAACGCACAGTTTATCCGCTGAAAAAAAATTCTCCGCCGATTGACGGAGTTTTTTTATGCGCCGATTAAATCTTTGACGACTTCGCCCGCAAGAATCAAGCCGACTGTTGACGGGACAAAAGCCGTCGAACCGATAAAATTTTCAACGTGACGCGGATTTTCGTCAGACCAAACGACTTTCAAGCTTTTGACGCCGCAGTCACGGAGTTTCTTGCGCAAAATTTTCGCGACGGGGTCAACGCTCGTTTCGTAAATATCGCCGACTTTGAAGCGCGTCGCGTCGAACTTGTTGCCCGCGCCCATGCTTGAAATAATTTTCACGCCGCGACGGTTGCACTCCTCGACGAGAAAAATTTTCGCGGTGAGATTGTCAATCGCGTCGACAACGTAATCGAAATCGCAAACAAAAAAATCCTCGACGGGCGCGTCAGGCAGGAAAAATTTCTGAATCGCCGTGACTTGAGCCGCAGGATTGATGTCGTGAATTCTGTCGCGCATGACTTCGACTTTCGACCGCCCGACGGTTGAGCCGAGCGCGTGCAGTTGGCGATTGATGTTCGTCGCGTCAATGTTGTCTTTATCGACCAAAATCAGCCGACCGATGCCAGAACGTGCCAATGCCTCCGCCGCAAACGAACCGACTCCGCCGATACCGAAAATCGCCACCGTCGAACGCGCAAGTTTGGAAAAATTTTCGTCGCCGATTAAAACTTTGAGCCGCTGAAATCTGTCGTCCATGTCACTTGTTACCGTCGTGTCGGAAAGTGAAAGTCGGCAACGTCAACGGATTCGGCGAATTTTGTTGCGGCGGTTGCGACTTCGGCGCGTCGAAATTGAAGCCCTTCGACACGGTAACCGTCGACTTGGGCACGTCGATTGTCGGGCTTTTGAGCGCGAGACTGTCGGCGAAATCCGTCGCGATAATCGTCGCTTGAATCATGCCGTTCATGCTCTTGTCAATGACCGTGCCGAGGATGATGTTTACGTCGTCTTCGGTTTGGCTGAAAATGTAACTTGCGGCGGCGTTGACGTCGTGAATCGGAAGCGTTTCGTCGCCCGTGATGTTCAAAATAATTCCGCGTGCGCCCTTGAGCGACTTGTCGATAAGCGGGCTGTGAATCGCCTCTTGCACGGCTTTGACCGCGCTGATTTTGCTGCGACCGATACCGAGCAAGGCGTCCGCCGACTCGCTTTGGCGGAAAATCGTCGTCATGTCCGCGAAGTCAACGTTAATGACGCCGATTGTCAAGATGAGTTCCGCGACGCAACGAATTGCCTGCCGCAAAACAGAATCCGCCTCGTGAAAGGCGTCGACCATCGACAGATCTTTGTTTTCGGGGAGTTTCATGAGGTTATCATTTTTGACGACGATAAGCGCGTCCATGTACGACTGCATTTTAACGATGCCTTCGTTGGCAATGCGTTGTTTGCGGCGACCTTCAAAGCTGAACGGGAGCGTGACGACGCCGACGGTCAACATGCCGAGTTCTTTGGCGAGCCGCGCCACGACGGGAGCCGCACCCGTGCCGGTTCCGCCGCCCATGCCTGCCGTGATAAAAATCATGTCCGCGCCGACCATCATCGACTTGATTCGTTCGGCGTCCGCTTTGGCGGCCTGTTCGCCGATTTCGACGCGTCCGCCCGTG
>JAFVBP010000284.1 GCA_017479925.1 Selenomonadaceae bacterium
AAGATTCCAGCATGACGAAAGGCGGCTTGCAGGCACTTTTGTCGGTTGTGCTTTTCGGCGATTTTGGCGGCGGCAGCAGAGCATTGGCGGCGGGCGGACTTAATTGGATTGACTTCGCAAAAAATTCCGGCACCCAACTTGCCGCTGACTTTGCCGTCGGTTTCATCTTCGGCGGCATATTGGGCGCGCCCGTGCTCATTCCGCTTTTGGTTGCCAGATTTCTCCTTTTAAGGCGAAACGCAAATATCATGGCGGAACAACTGTCGAGCGGCATAGGCAACGCGGCTTTTGAAGCTCTCGGCGAAAAAATTCGTGATGACGAAGCCGAATTCAAAAGCAAAATCGTCGACAAATTCGTTGACCAAGGCGAAAGAATTGCCATTCCCGCGCTTAAGATGGTTGAAGACGCCCGACACAATCAGGAAAAATTGCTCAAAGAAGACGCTGACGATACGGCGGCGGCCGAAGCCGAAAACGAACGCGCCGACAAAAATCTTCAATCGATGCACCGACTCATTGACGGCATTTATTCCGAACTTTACGGGCGCACTCCGACCGAAAGCGAATTCAACAACCTCGCGAAAAAATCGACACTTGCCGTTTGAACGGACGTTAATTCGCACGAAGGCTTGATTCATTTTTTGACGGCGGGCGAAAAAATTTTGTGACGACCGTGCAATATCTCACCCGAAACATTTTTCAACGCACGGTTTCGCAAAACTTTGACGCCCGTCGCATATTTTTTGCCGAAAGTTGGTGATATTGATGAACTTCATTCGCGCCGAAAACAAAGAGACCATCGACGTGCTTGCCGTCAACGTAAATGCCTGCGCCGCGACAATCGAACACGGCTTCGACATGCGCACGGAGGCTTCGCTCCTTCGCAAAATTGCTCAAGACATCAGTCGCGGTCTGTTCAAAATTTTGTTCATGGGCAAATTCAACACGGGCAAAAGCACGATAATTAACGCTCTTGTCGGCAAAGCGATTATGGCGACGAAAGCCGTTGCCTGCACCGCCGTCATTGCCGTCGTCAAATACGGCAACAGCGATTCCGTGCGCGTCGTTTACACGCCCGAATCAAAACTTGCGCCCCGCAACATCACGCTTGAAGAATTAAGTCAAAATTTCGTGCTTACGGACGAGGACGAACGTTGCGTTGAAGCGGGCGAGCAACTCAATCGTTTCGCGAAAGTGTCACATGTCGAACTTTTCAGCGACAACGAATTTTTCGCCGACGGGACTTGTTTAATCGATTCGCCCGGCTTGGAAGACCGACTTTCCTGCACCAACGCGACGAACAATTTTTTGCCCGAAGCCAACGCCGTCGTTTTCATGTTGGACGCCGCCGCACTTTTTTCCGCAAAAGAGCGCGAATACATCAGCGACAATTTCAACGGCAAGCACATGACTAATTTGTTTTTTCTCGTCAACAGGGTCAATCAGCTTGTCCCCGGTCAACTTGAAAGCAACGTCATACCCGGCGTCAAAAACGGTTTGAAAGATGTTTTCGTCGACGAAAACGGCAACTTCGACGAAGAGCTTTACAATCGGCGCGTGTTCTTTGTCGACGCTTACGGTGCTCAATGTGCCCGCACGGGTGAGCCGTACAAAATCAAAGTCGGCAACCGCGAAATGACGGTTCCCGTCGAACTTGAAGATACGGGCATGGTTGCGTTTGAAGACGAACTGCGCGCTTTCCTCAATTCCGACGAACGAATTGCCGCGTTGATTAATTCCGCGCTTGCCGTCATGGAAATTAACCGCGACAAAGCCGAACGGAAGTTCACACGCGCAAAGAAATTTCGTGAGACCGCCATACACGCACGCGAAGAGGAATTGCACGCGTCGGAAAAAAATCTTGTCGACGCCCGAAAGTTGATTAAAAAATTTTCACCGCCCATCGAGTCGACCGCCGACAAAATTTCCGCGAAAGCTTATTCGTATCTGTCGGATAGCGTCGAAAAAATTGCCCGCGAATTTGAAAGTCGGCACATGGACGAATTTATCCGCGCCGTTGACTGGAGCGATTTGGCTTTGTTGGGAGCGACTTCACTCGGCAAGCGGCTCGGTGACGTGAAAAATTTTTCTCAACGCGTCGGCAGCGCAATCGGCTCTAAGCTTACGAATTTTTTCGGCGACCGATTCGACAACATCAAAAAATCTGCCACGCCCGCCGTCGAATTCATGCAACAGACTTTCGAGTCAATGGAAAGACGCTTAGACGAACAAGCCAAAAAATCCGCCGAACCAATCGTCAAATTCATGCAGGCGGCAATTCAAGACGATTTGACTTCCCGTATGTCGCACATGACGGAGCGAATCAAGTTGCCCGAAATTTTGGCGGCACTTGAACAAAATTTGGACGAACAAACGCGAAACTTCGACCTGCAACTTGAAAAAGTCACCAACGTGAAAGATTCCCTGCGCTCGGCACTGATCATGTCAAATTGGGGCATTAACTTTTCCAAAAATTCGCGGCAGTTGACGGGCACGTTGCCGATAACTTTCGAGTGGTTTGACTCGGTTGTGACGACGGTGACCGCCGCGGCAGCTCTGGTAATATCCGCCGTGTGGCTGTTCCTAATGCCGATTTTGCCCGTCATTATCGCCGGCACGCTCGTTTACTGCGTTAAGTCGGGGCTTGACAGCGACGCCATGAAGAAAAAATTACTGTCGCTTATCGTGAGCAAAACTTTCGACAAACTTCGCGATCACCTTTTCGACGAACGCCGTACAATCAAAGCGAACATCAGCCAAAGCGTTTTGCCTTTGATGAACGCACGAAGCGAAAAAATAATTTCGACGGCGCAAAATTTGGTTGAGGACGCCGACCGCACGTTGAAGAATTTGTTGGCGGAAAAAGTTGACGCCGCCGCCGCCGCAAACTCCAAAGACGAATCAAATTTGCGCAAACTCGTCGTGCAACTTGAAAACATTCGCGGGCAACTGACGCGCATCAAAAATTATTGACCGCCGACGCCGAAATTTTTTGTTGACAAACAGCGGGCGTTGTGCTAACCTGCGTAAGGTTTTTAGCCAAGGAGCAGTACCCAAGTCGGTGAAGGGGACGGTTTGCTAAATCGTTAGGCTCGAAAGGGCGCGGAGGTTCGAGTCCTCTCTGCTCCGCCAGAAGAAAATCATTCGCTCGTTAACGGGCGGTTACTGAATCGTCGTTCGATTGTTCGGGCGGCGATTTTCCTTTAGGGAGTAGTACGAGGGAGCAGTGCCGGAGACCAGATAGTCTGTTCCCTCGTTCTAATTCCTCGTTCTAAGGAGGTTTGTACATGGCGAAGGTCAACGAAAATTATCTCAAGCTCCCCGGCAGCTATCTGTTCTCGGAGGTCGGCAAACGTGCGGCCAAATTCCAGCGCGAAAATCCCGACGCGAAAATCATTCGGCTCGGTATCGGCGACGTGACGCGCCCGTTGCCGCAGGTTTGTATCGACGCTATGAAACGTGCCGCCGACGAAATGGGCAAAGTCGAAACTTTCCGCGGCTACGGTCCCGAACAGGGCTACGAATTCCTGCGCGAAAAAATTGCCGATTTCAACTACAAACGTCGCGGCTTGAACGTAAGCGCGGACGAAATTTTTATCAGCGACGGTTCCAAATGCGACTGCGGAAACATCCAGGAAATTTTTTCGCTCGACAGCCGCGTCGCCGTCGCCGACCCCGTTTATCCCGTGTACCTCGACACGAACGTCATGGCGGGACGCACGGGCGACTTGCAAGCCGACGGACATTTCGCGGGCGTGACTTACCTGACGTGCACGGCGGAGAATAATTTTTCGCCGAAACCGCCTGCCGAAAAAGTCGATCTGGTTTATCTGTGTTCGCCGAACAATCCGACGGGCACGACGCTCGACAAGGCCGCGCTTGAAGCTTGGGTTGCTTACGCGAAAAAATTCGACGCGGTGATTCTGTTCGACGCCGCTTATGCCGCTTACATCACCGAAGCCGACGTGCCGCGCTCGATTTACGAGATTGACGGTGCGCGTGACGTGGCGATTGAGTTCCGCTCCTTCAGCAAGACGGCGGGATTCACGGGCACGCGTTGCGGTTACATCGTCATTCCCGACGGTTTGACGGGCACGACGTCGACGGGCGAACGCGTTGAGCTGAAAAAACTTTGGGCACGCCGTCACACGACGAAATTCAACGGCACGAGTTACATCACCCAGCGCGGCGCGGAGGCGATTTATTCCGACGAAGGTCAAGCACAAGTTCGTGAACTCATCAACTACTACTTGGAGAACGCACGAATTATCCGCGAAAGTTTGAGTGCGGCGGGCTTGACGACTTACGGCGGAGTCAATGCGCCTTACATTTGGCTCAAGACGCCCGAAGACATTCCGTCGAGTTGGGATTTCTTCGACAAACTGTTGCACGAAAAGCACATCATCGGGACGCCCGGCGCGGGTTTCGGTCCTTGCGGCGAAGGTTACCTGCGTTTGACTTCGTTCAACAGCCGCGAAAACACAATCGAAGCTTGCGAACGTTTGAAGTTACTTTCTTTCGGCAGCGAAAGAAAGTAACCAAAGAAAGCTGCGCTTGCTACGATACATCCTGTATCGTGCGCAAGCGGATTGGCCGTCATCCATGACGGCCGAATTATCGGCAGTGCGGTTACGATTATCAACACGAAAAAATTTCCTCGTCTGCGCGACGGGGATTTTTTTGTGCGCTTGTAAATGAAAATCGGCACGGTTATAATGCGCTGTGAATTGACTTCGGGAGGTTTGCAAATTGCGACGAATTTTTTACGGCGGCTGGTCGATAACGCTCGTGTGCGCGATAATCGGTTTCATGCTCGCGGTTCAGTTTCGCAGCGTGCGCGACTCTCAAGCGACGGTTCCGAATCAGCGGCTCGAAGAACTTTCGGAACGGCTCATTCAGCTCGAAGAAGAACGCGACGAACTTGCCAACCGTCTGGAAACTTTGCAACGCGAATCGAAGTCGGCGGCGAATCACGAATTCGTTTCGGAGCTGAAAATTCAAGCGTGCATGACGGCTTTGCAAGGCGAAGGCATCATTTTGCGTATGGACGACTCGACACGTGCGGCGAAGTCGGGCGAAAATCCGAACTTGTATTTGATTCACGACGACGACATTTTACGCGTGATTAACGAACTCAAAGCGGCGGGCGCGGAAGCAATTTCAATCAACGGTCAACGGCTCGTCGCGACAAGCGAAATTCGTTGTGCGGGACCGACGCTTTCGGTCAACAACGTGCGCAGTGCCCCGCCGTACGAAATTCGCGCAATCGGCGACAAAAAATCGCTCGAAAACTCGATAACGATGCGCGGCGGTGTTGCCGAAACGCTCAAAGTTTGGGGCATTCAGCTCGAAGTCACGGTTGCCGACGACGTTTATATCCCGCCGTTCAAAGGCACGATTAAGCGCGTTTACTCGCATGTCGTCGACGAAAGATAAATTACGTCGTGGCGATAACGTTTGACGGTTGATAACGTCGCGGATTACACCAATTGTTTGTCAACTTTTTAAAAGTTGCGTGGAGGAATCATGGTTAAGCCTTTAATCGGTTTGCTTTTCGGAATTGTACTCGGTGCGCTCATGCCGCTCGATTTCACGGG
>JAFVBP010000285.1 GCA_017479925.1 Selenomonadaceae bacterium
CGCTCCTGGACGTATAAGAGTGATCGACCGTGCCCGATTGATAAATCACCGAACATTTTTGAATGTTGTCGGAACTGCACTTGGGACAAATCAATTTTTCTGCCATAACTTCATCCTCCGTAAAAAATTTTGTTAAGCCTGCCGAAAAGTTTCAGCGACGTTTCAAGACGACGCGATTGGTTTTTTGCTCAACGATTTTGTAGTCGTCGCGCAGAGCAGACAGAATCGGCGTGCCGCCCGCCGCCACGCCGATAGCTATTGCGGCAGTTGTGGAACCCGTTCCAATGGCCATAACCGACGCCGCAAACTAGCGCGAAAATTTCCTGCACGGTCGCTTGACGGGCGACAAAGTCAATTTCCGTCGAATGACCTGCCGAAGTCGAACTTGCATGTTGCGGACAGTTTAGCGCAAAAATTTTCTGCACGGTCGCTTGACAGGCGACAAAGTCAATTTTCCGTCGATTGACTTGCCGAAGTCGAATTTGCATGTTGCGGACAGTTTAGCGCGAAAATTTTCTGCACGGTCGCTTGACAGGCGACAAAATCAATTTCCGTCGAATGACCTGCCGAAGTCGAAAAAAGTTGTTACGTCAACGCGAAGTTCATCGGAAATCCTCAACAGCTTGTCCAGCGAAATGGATTTGCAACCGCGCTCAACCTGCGACAAGTAATTGCTGCTGATGCCGACAGCCGACGCCAATTCAACTTGCGTGAGCCGCCGTGCCCGCCTGTAATAATGGATGTTCAGCCCGATAAGGATTTGTCGTTCGTCCGGCGAAGTCGGCATGTCATCACCCCCGTAGCATTATCGCATATTTGAAAAATCCGTGTTGTTTCATACGATTGAAAACTAACGCTGTAAGTATCAATTTTTGGCTTGACGGAAATTTTTTTGCCGACGTGAAGTCTATCAAACGCGGTAAAAAAATTGTCGCATGACGGGCGACCTTTTCGGTAAAACGTGTTGCATTTGACGCGGGTAAGTCAAGTTGTTAAACTGCCCGTTGAATATTTTTTACGGAAGTGATGACTTGAACGAAAAAAATTTGACGCCGATGATGGAGCAATATCACGCGCAGAAGTCCAAGCACCCGAACGAACTTTTGTTTTTTCGGCTCGGCGATTTCTTTGAGATGTTCGACGAAGATGCCCGCGTCGCGTCAGCGGAATTGGGCTTGACGTTGACTCAACGGCAAAAAGTCCCGATGTGCGGCGTGCCGGCTCACGCGGTGGAAAGTTACCTTCAGCGGCTCGTTGCCAAAGGTTATCGCGTCGCGCTCGTTGACCAAGTCGGCGACCCGAAAGCCAAAGGTTTGACTGAACGCGCTTTGACGAAAATCGTCACGCCCGGCACGATTTTGACCGACGACACGTTGACGGTGGCGGCGAACAATTATCTTGCGCTCGTCGTCGATAACGAAGGCGAAATTGCTTTGTCGGGCGCGGACATTTCCACGGGCGAAATTTTTTACGCGCTTTTTGACGGCGACAATCGCGAAGAAAATCTTTTCGACGAACTGTATCGCCTCAACCCGCACGAAATTTTGATTGGCACGGAGCCGACGTTTTACAAGCGGCTGAAAACTTTCGCCGACGTGAAGCTTGACGGTTGCACGTTCACGCGTGTCGACGCAAATCCGTCGAACGAAAATTTTTTCGCGCAACATTTTGGCGAAGACGAATTGCCCGCCGCCGAACTTGCCGCCCGTGCCGTCGAAGATCTGTTGCGGTACCTGCACGCGACCGTTCGCACGGATTTAAATCACCTGTCGAAGTTGACGCGGCTGGACTTGAGCAACCATTTGATTCTTGACGCGACGGCGTTGCGAAATTTGGAAGTCGTGCGAAACCTGCGCGACGGCTCGAAACGCGATACGCTGTTTGCCGTGCTTGACCAAACGAAAACCGCACTCGGCACGCGCCTGTTGAAACGTTGGCTCGAAAGCCCGCTCGTCGACATTGCGGCGATTAACCGTCGACTTGACGCGGTGGACGAACTGTTTAAAAATTTCTCGACGCGTCAAAGTCTGCGCGAGGCGTTGAAAAATATCAGCGACTTTGAACGGCTCATGACGAAAATCGAAGTCGGTTCCGCCAACGCCCGCGACTTGACCGCGTTGAAAATTTCCATGCGCACGTTGCCGACGATTCGCGAACTGTTGACCGACGTGACAAGCGACTTGATGCTTGCCTGCCGCGACGGGCTTGGCGATTTCACCGACGAAGCCCGCTTGATTGACGACGCCATCAGCGAAAACGCGTCGCTGTCCGTGCGCGACGGCGGCATTATCAACGGCGGCTACAACGAGGAGCTTGACGAACTTCGCCGCATTTCGAGCGACAGCCGCGCTTTTTTGCAGGAGTTCGAGGAGCGCGAAAAAACTCGTACGGGCATTCGTGCGCTCAAAGTCGGCTACAATCGCGTTTTCGGCTACTACATTGAAGTTCGTCACAGCGGCGCAAGCAAAATTCCCGACAACTACATTCGCCGACAAACTTTGACGAACGCCGAACGCTACGTTACGCCCGAATTGAAAGATTTCGAGACCAAAATTCTCGGCGCGCAGGAAAAAATCGTCAACCTTGAATATCACCTGTTCTGCGAAGTGCGCGACAGAGTCAAGGCGAAGTTGCCGCAAATTCAAGACACCGCCAAACGCATTGCGCTGATTGACGTTGTCGCGTCAATGGCGGAAGTCGCGCAGGCGAACAATTACACGCGCCCCGACTTGAACATCGACGACGTTATCGAAATTCGCGACGGCAGGCACCCGCTGGTTGAGCGAATTTTGACAGGCGGACTTTTCGTCCCGAACGACACTTCGCTTTCGCCGAATCGTTGCGCGTTGATGATTATCACGGGGCCGAACATGGCGGGCAAGTCGACGTACATGCGGCAGGTCGCGCTGATTGCGTTGATGACGCAGGCGGGCAGTTTCGTCCCTGCGGCAAGCGCGAACATTTGTCCCGTCGACAGGATTTTTACGCGAATCGGCGCGGGCGACGACATTGTCAGCGGGCAGTCGACGTTCATGGTCGAGATGAACGAAGTCGCGCAGATTTTGAAATTCGCCACGAATCGCAGTTTGATCGTTTTGGACGAAGTCGGACGCGGCACGTCAACTTTCGACGGCATGAGCATTGCCCGTGCGGTGATTGAGTACATCGACAAAAAAATTCGCGCAAAAACTTTGTTCGCCACGCATTACCACGAGTTGACGGACTTGGCGGACACGTCGTCGCGTATAGAAAATTTTTCCGTCGCGGTCAAAGAACGCGGCAACGAAGTCATTTTCCTGCGACGAATCAAGCCCGGCGGCGCGGATAAATCTTACGGCATTCAAGTCGCTAAACTTGCGGGCTTGCCGAAATCGGTCATGAAACGCGCCGAAGAAATTTTGAGGTCAATGGAAAGTTCGGAGCCCGTGCGTCCCGTCACAAATAAAAAATCCCCGTCGACACCGGGGCTGTTCATGTCGCGGCAGCTGAAAGAGTTGCTTGCGTTGGACGTGCCGAGCTTGACGCCGATTGAGGCAATGAATAAACTTTACGAATTGCAACGTCAGGCGAAATCCGAGCTTGGCAGTTGAGTGTTACTTTTCTTTTGACGCCCGAATGTACAATCCAAGTGCAACAGATGAAAAACTCATAGTTTCCTGCTAAAATGTTTATAACTCAACTCGAAAGCAGGGAGACCATGAGTTACAAACATCTTAGCATAACGGAGCGCGAATTGATAGCGATTTATCGCGCTAAAAATTGGTCAATTTGCAAAATCGCCGCGCTCTTGGAAAGAAACAAGTCCACCATTTCCCGCGAACTTGCCCGCAACGGCGACAACTACCTGCCGAGTAAAACCCAAGCGCGGTACAAGCGACGTCGAAAAAAATCTCGTCCGCACAAGCTACTTGAAAAGCCGGAGTTGTTCATATATCGAGCAATCTACGCGGGGATGTTCGACACGCCCGAACAGAAACGCTCAACGGGAAATCGCGGCGCGATAAGGCATTTGCGTCATCGCGGTAAGCCCCGCCGACCTAAAGGCTACGTTTCTAATCGCGGCAAAATGCCAATCAGTCACGAGTTGAGTGAACGACCTGTTGAGGCTCTCGAAGGCATTCGTTTCGGTGATTTTGAGGCGGATACCGTTTTAGGCAAGTTTGGACAAGCAGCCTTATTGACGTTGGTCGACAGGAAAAGTCGTTTCCTGATTTGTCGGAAATTGGCACGACTCGGCAGCAAAGAAGTTAAAATGGCGATGATTGAGGCTTTGCGCGATCAAGCGGTACACACGATAACGCCCGACCGCGGCAGAGAATTTCGTCGACACGGCAACGTTACGAAAGAATTGGGAGTGGAGTTTTACTTTCCAAAAGCCCGGCAACCATGGCAACGCGGCACCAACGAGAACACCAACGGCTTGCTTCGTGAATATTTTCCGAAAGGCTTTGACTTCAACGAGGTGAGCGAGGAGCAGTTGCAAGCGGTTGTCGAAAAATTGAACAAGCGACCGAGAAAATGTTTGGGTTATAGAACACCGTGGGAAATCTGGTTTTCCACCCCGTTGCACTTCGTTTGACAATTCGCCCGGCGAAAGAAAGTAGCAAAGAAAGACGCGCCTACGCGGCGGCGGTCGTCATCCATGACGGCCGGATTTACGTTTGCGACGTTGCCTTTACAAGTTGACGGCAATTCGCTATCATAGCGTGCGCACGAAACAAAATTTTTCTGGAGGCATTCAACATGATTTTAATTACCGGCATTCTCGGACAGCTGGGCTACGACCTTGCAAAAGAATTCACGAAACGCGGCGTCGAATATATCGCTCCGTCGCTTGAGGAACTCGAATTGACGACCGAAGCGGGCGCGAAAAATTTCATCCTCGACAAAAAGCCCGAAATGGTCGTTCACTGCGCGGCTTACACCGCCGTCGACAAAGCCGAAACCGAACAGGAACTTGCGCTTACCGTCAACGGTCTTGGCACGCGTTGGGTCGCCGAGGCTTGCCGCGAAATTGGCGCGAAGATGATTTACATCAGCACCGATTACGTTTTCGGCGGCGACGGCAAGACGCCTTACGAAGTCAACGACGAAAAAAAGCCCGTCAACGTCTACGGGCGCAGCAAACTTTTGGGCGAAGACGCGGTCAACGCGCTTGTCGAAAAACATTTTATCGTTCGCACGAGCTGGGTTTTCGGCATCAACGGCAACAATTTCATCAAGACGATGCTCAAGCTTGGCGAAACCAAAAAGAAACTCAACGTCGTCAACGATCAGATTGGCAGCCCGACGTACACGCCCGACTTGGCGAAACTTTTGGCGGACATGGCGGCTTCGGACAAATACGGCACTTATCACGCGACGAACGAAGGCTTTTGTTCTTGGGCGGACTTCGCACGCGAAATTTTTGAGCAGGCGGGTCTTGACGTTGAAGTCGACGGCATTCCGACGATTGAATATCCGACGCCGGCGAAACGTCCGTTCAATTCGCGTTTGAGCAAAAAATCTCTCGACGAGGCGGGCTTCGACAGACTTCCGCCTTGGCAAGACGCCTTGAAACGCTACCTTGTCGAACTGAAGAATTCGTGACGCAATCGAAGTGAACACCCGGCCGACATGGATGTCGGCCGCCCGGGGTTTTTCGCGTGATGCGAAAATCCCGGGCTGTTTTCTTTTGGTTACTTTTCTTTTGCGCCAAAAGAAAAGTAACATTCAGTACTGCAAAAACGCGTTGACTTCCTTTTGGAGTTTGTTGAGCGCGTTGTTGAGCGGAACGGTGCCGCTGATAATTTTCGTGATTTCGGCGTCCGCGTAAAGCATTGCGGTGGCGTAATTCTTGAACTTGAACGGCATGACGGCTTCGTCCATTGCTTCGCTGATGTCGGCGGGCGTTATCGCGGCGGATTCGGTCGTGTCCCACGAAAAAATTTCCTGCGCTTCGGCTGAAATTATCACGTCGCGGCGAACGGGCAAGGCTTGCGACTTGCGCAGAATCAGCTGTTGCGTCGCACGGTCGAAACAAAATTTTTTGAGCAACTCCCAGGCAAGAGCTTTGTGCCGCGTGCGCGAACTCATGCCGACGAGTAGCGTATCCATAACGGAAATGTTCCCGCCTGAAGTTCCGGCGGGCATTTTTATGCAATCCCACTCGAAGGACGAATACTTTTTGATTCGCCACGGATAAGGCTTGTACGTGCGATATTCGGCGAAGGTGAACGGTCGAAAGGCGACGCGTCCAACGTCAAAATCTTTCGGCGCAACTTCGCAACCGCCGTTGACCGTGCGCAACTCCATCAAAAATTTCAGCGTCTCTTCCATGCGCGAATCGGCGAAATAAGACGTGCGCCCGTCGTCGCGGAAAAGTTTCACGTCGTTGGCAACGGCGGCGTTCTGCCATGAATAATCGTAGCAACCGAATTGATCAATCACGCCGTCGCCGTCGGTGTCGCGGGTGACTTTGCGGCAAATGTACAGGAAATCAGCCCACGTCCAATTATTTTTCGGCATGTCGACGCCTTCTTTGGCGAGCAAAGTTTTGTTCACGAACATGAACGTCAACGTGCTTTCGCAGGGCAAGGCGTACGAAACATTTTCCAGCCGACCGAAATTGAACGCGGCGGGATAGTACACGTCGGTTGAAAAATTTTCGTCGTCGGCAATGAAGTCGTCCAAATTCATAAGCGCGTTCGTCGTCGCGTACAAATTGAAATCGTCGGCGGGCAACAAAAAAACGTCGGGTTCGTCGCCGTCAACGAATTGTTCGGCGAGCCATTCGCTGTAATCTTCCTTTTTGATGCCGCTGACGTATTTGATTTTGACGTTCGGATGTTCCGCCTCGAAAGTTCGTATGACTTCGTCGGTAATAGCGTAAGTTTCGCCTTGCGGGACGTTCCAGTTGTTGCCCGCGAACACGCCAATCGTCAAAATCACGGGTTGCCGCCAAAAATGCACGCCGAGCAAAATAATCACCGCCGCGCAGGTTGCCGCCAAAATTTTCTTGCGCATGACAGTCAACTCAATCTCAACGGCAAGCCCGTCTGCACAGCCCAAATTGCCAGTTGCGTGCGGTCGCGCAGGTGAAGTTTCGACAACGCCGAGCTTAACGCGTTGCGCACGGTGCCTTCCGACAGAAACAATTTTTCGGCGATCTCTTTGTTCGACAGCCCGCAACCGACGAGGTTGGCAATATTTCGTTCCGTGCGGTTAAGTTCTTCAACGTCGCGCCCGTCGACTTGCATTGCAAGGTTGACTTGAGCAAGTTTGTTGAACAGCTTGACGACTTTGGTAATGACGCCTTGATTCAAAATCGAGCCGCCGTTCATGACGGTATGAATCGAGTCGGTCAACTCCTGCATCGAGCAACCTTTGAGCAGGTAGCCGCTTGCGCCGTATTTGAGCGCGTAATAAACATATTCGTCGTCGTCGAAGGTCGTCAAAATGATTATCTTCACGTCGGGGAATTTTTCTTTGACCGCCTTCGTGCAAAGTACGCCGTCGAGTTCGGGCATACGGATATCCATCAAAATTATGTCGGGGCGATTTTGTTTGAGCAAGTCCAAAACTTTTCGCCCGTCCGCCGCAAGACCGATAACTTCCATGTCGGCGTTCAAGTCCAAGACGATTTTCAAACTCTCGCGGATGAGTTCCTGATCGTCAGCTATCAAAATTTTTATCATCGACAATACCTCGATTCAGCGGAATCATTGCTTCGACAATGAAACCTTCGTCGCTCCAATAGTGAACCGTGCCGTGCAAAAGTTCAAGGCGTCCGCGCATGTGTTTGAGTCCGAAACCTTGCTTAACGTCGTCGCAACCTTGACCGTTGTCGGCAATGACAATCAGCAGATAATTTTCGTTGCCGCCGATTGTGATTTTGACTTTGGTGGCGTGCCCGTGCCGTTTGGCGTTGGTGATGCTCTCCTGCAAGACGCGATAGATAACGTCCTCTTGATCTTGGCGAAGGTGTTCCGACCAGCTGAAGATGTCGAAAGTAATTTCCATGCCGGACGACTCGGAATAATTTTTCGTCATCTCCATGAGTGCTTCCTGAAACGGCAGCCGTTCCAAATCGTCGGGGCGCAATTTTTTCACGGAGCGTCGCACGTCGGTAATGCCTTTTTTCGCCGCGTCGCGAATTTTGTTGAGCTGTTGCTTGGTGACTTCGGGCGCGACTTCAATCGTCATAATACAGGCTTCAAGTCCCGCGGCAATGCCGGTGAGCGCGTGCCCCAACGTGTCGTGAATTTCGCGTGCCAAACGGTTGCGTTCGCGAGTTTCAGCCATCTGTTCGACTTCGATGGCGTAAGCGCGCAAACGTTGATTCGCCTCTTCGAGCTTGTCGTTGAGCAGTCGGACGCGTTCGTTTTCTTCGTGCTTGCCTTTGACGAGCAGGACGAGGTAGTACACGAACAGCACGACGTTAATCGAATACAGCGTGTTGCGTATCGCCAAAATGACCGCTTTCGCGTCGGCGTTGTAGTAGGACGCATACGCCTCGAACGAAATTATTTTCGTCTGAAAAATAGCCATGTTGTAGTTCGCGATAAAGTACAGGCAAACCATTGCAATCAGCAGCGTGTATTCCTGTCGGTGACCTTCGTAACGGTACATTAAATCGGCGACGACAAGCAGGACGGTTCCGTCGTAAGACAAATTCAAAATCCGCATCAACAACATACAAATGATTATCTCCGCCGCGAACAACAGGTAACGCACGCGGGGATTTTTGTTGCGCCGATAAAGACTGCTCACGACGACGAAACTCAAGAACGCCGCGGTTGTCGCGAAAAAAATCACCAGCGCGGGCGTCGGAATTGCGCCTGCCTGTTCCAAAAACGAACGCGCCGCCATTGAACGGTTGATTTTGTCCTGCGTCAGGCACATGAACGCCATCAGCACGAAAATCACGAAGCCGTTGTACGCGTAGAGCAGTCGGTGCATACTTTTGACTGTAAAAGATTTTTTCATGTCAATCGATTAAGCGGCAAAACACAAATTCATTACGCATTACGCATTTCGCATTACGCATTGCAGTTCACTCCCAGCCGTCGATGTCGGTCGCGGAAATGTTTTCGGACGAGATAAGTTTGGTCGGCAACTTGATGATTTTTTCGACGGGCTTGCCGTCAAAAATTTTGTAAGCGCGGTCGGCGGCAATTCGCCCGATTTTTCGCGGAGACTGTCCCGCCGTTGCCGTCATGCGTCGCGACAAAATCATTTCTTTCGTTTCGGGCACGCCGTCGACGCCGTAAATCAGCACGTCACCGAGCCGATTGACGTTTTGCAACGCGGCAATCGCGCCCAAAGCGGCGGGGTCGTTGAGTGCCATGACGATGTTAATTTCGGGGTGAGCTTTAATCATTTCGTCCATTGCGGGCATTGCAACTTCAAGCTGACCGAGACATTCCGTCTGCGCGACGACTTCAAAATTTTTGTTCGCGGAAATTTTGTCGAGGAAGCCGCTGATTCTGTCAATCGACGAACGCGCCTGCGAGTGTTTGAGCAAGGCAATTTTCCCGCCCGAAGAATTTTTCAGCAGATGTTCGGCGCATTGCACGCCCGCGGAATAATTGTCCGAAACGACGGTGCAGTTGACAAGCGTGTCGTCCTCGACGGTGGTGTCAATCGCAATGACGGGAATTTTCGCAATGCGTGCGAGTTCCAGCGCAGGTTCAATCCGCGTCCAATCGACGGGGTTTATAAAAATCAATTCGACGCCGCAGTCAATCAGGTTACGAATTTCTTCAACTTGCTTTTCGACGCTAAGCGCGGGGTCGCGTGAAATCAAAATGTCGCCGTGATTTTCGACGACCGTGCGAATTTCTTCGTCAATGACTTCGTAAAACGGATTGTTGAGCGTCATGTAAACCGCGCCGAGTTTGCGACGATGTTCGTTTTGACGGGCGGAGTAGTCGGTCTTCGCGAAGTGATAAAAGCCCGCCGCCATTAAAGACAGCAAAATCGCCATTGCCAAAAATATCTTCCGCATGAAGTTTCTCCCGTCGAAAAATTTTTGTGCATTATACCAAAAAAGCCCCGTGTATAACAACGGAGCTTTTTTTATCGGTAAGGTGGGTTTTGCGAATTATGCGAACAGTCCGATTGCGTAGCCGACGATGCCTATTGCGAACAGTCCGATGATGATAACCAGCGGGTTCATGCCGCGTTTCAAAAGCCACATACAAGCGAAGGTCATGAGCAACGCGACGATACCGGGCATCAAGCTGTCGAGGATTGTTTGCAGTGTCGTGACGACGTGGTCGCCCGCCGAGTTGTCGTATTCGGAGATGACAAGCGGCATGTTGACGGTCGTCCACTTCGCGACGAGCGCGCCCATAACCAGCAAGCCGAGCACGGATGCGCCTTCGGTCAGGAACTTCATTTCGTTGCCGCCGATGTTTTCGACGAGTTCGGTACCTTTTTCGTAGCCGTATTTGACGCCGTACCAGTGAGTTGCAAGACGAATCGCGTTAAACGCGACGAAGAAAATTATCGGTCCGATAATCGAGCCGGTCAGCGCGATACCTGCACCGAGTGCCGCCAAAACAGGTCGAATCGTGCCCCAGAATATCGGGTCGCCGACGCCCGCCAAAGGTCCGATCAAACCGACTTTGACGCCCGACAGCGTCGCGGGTGAAATTTCGGCACCGTTGGCGCGTTTCTCTTCCATTGCGCCGATAATGCCCATGATTGCCGCCGCAACGAACGGTTGCGTGTTGAAAAATTCCAAGTGACGTTTGAGCGCGGCTTTGAGTTCTTCTTTGTTGTCGCCGTAGACGCGCTTGAGAATCGGCATCATCGAGACGCAGAATCCCATTGACTGCATACGTTCAAAGTTGAAGGAGCCGAGCAGGAAGTTCGAGCGAATGAACGTCCAAAACAAATCGTTCTTGGTGACTTTTTTGTCAGCCATAAAAACTCAACTCCTTACATCAAGTCGGAATCGTCAATGTCGTCGCCTTCAATGGCAGAGCCGCCGCCGGTTTTGGCAGCCTCTTCGATAGCAATGTCTTTCTTCAAGCCTTGAATGTGGAAGTAAGCGCAGATTGCACCGATTGCACCGAAGCCGATAAGGTTGACGTCCGTGAAGACCGCGATAAGGAAGCCGAGGAAGAAGTACACCATCAATTTTTGCGCGTTCATCAGGTTGATGACCATTGCGTAACCGACGACGACGATAAAGCCGCCGGCGACCTGCAAGCCGCGTGTGATAACTTCAGGAATTGAGTTCAGCGCGTTGTTGACAACGTCCGTGCCCGCAACCATTGCAATGGCGACGGTCGGAATGGCTACGCGCAGAGCCTGTAACATCAAGCCCGCTACGTGACACATTTCAATTCCGCGCATGTTCGCTTCGTCAGCGTATTTGTCCGCCAAGTGTTGGAAGAAAACCGTAATCGTGCGGACGAAAATCGTCAAAACTTGCCCTGCCGCAGCCAACGGAACGGCAAGCGCAATGCCCGCGCCGATTGATTGATGACCGACGATAACCAGAACCGTCGAGACCGTCGAGGCAAGAGCCGCGTCCGGTGCCATTGCCGCGCCGACGTTCATCCAGCCCAAAGCCATCATTTCGAGTGTGCCGCCGAGGATAATTCCCGTAGTCGGGTCGCCGAGCACGATACCCGTCATTGTACAGGCAACAACGGGGCGGTGGAACTGCGCTTCGTCCAAAACAGACGCCATGCCCGCAATCGACGCGACGATAAACAATAAGATCAGTTCTACTCCTGACACTTCAAACACCTCCGAAAAAGCAATTAGGAATGTGAAATTAGGAATGTGGAATGAACAATCTCCGTACATTCCTAATTCCAAATTCCTAATTCCTAACTGCTTTTAGACAAGCCCTTTGGCTTTGAGCGCGTCCATTGCGTCGATTTTCGGGTCGTTGACGAGCTTGCGCATTTCGACTTCGATACCCATGCCGACGAGTTCTTTAATCGCTTCAACGTCTTCGGAGTTGACCGCGACCGCCTGCGAAATCATCGTGTCGCCGTCTTTGAAACATTTGCCGCCGAGATTGACGGACTTGAACGGAATGCCGCCTTTGACAGCGCGCAAAACGTCTTTCGGATTCGTGAACAGGAACAGCGTCTTGAACGAATCATATTTCGGATTTTTGTACGCCTCAATCGCTTTGGCGACGGGAATGACGTAGCCTTTCAGCCCGGGCGGCACGACCTGCAACAGGAGTTTCTTGCGCAGTTCGTCTTTGGCAACTTCGTCGCTGACGCACATGATGCGGTTGCAACCGGTGACCTTCGACCAGACCGTGGCAACTTGACCGTGAATCAAACGGTCGTCGATGCGGCAAAAAGCGATTTCCATGATAAAACCTCCCCAGAAATTGAAAAATTACGCATTGCGCATTACGCATTGCGCATTGCAGTTTAAAGTTCGTCGTCGTCGGATTCGACGTTCAAACTTTCGTAGGAAGAAACCATTGCACCATCTTTGACTGCGGCAAGTGCCTGTTCCATGATTTCGGCAATGGTCGCCGAGCCGTCGTCGGTGTCCTGCAGTGCCGACATTGCGATAAGACCGGGCAGGTTGACGCCCGCGACAATGCCGTAATTTTCGTTCGCGGCAACGAGTCTGCAAGCCGCGTTGTAAGGACTGCCGCCGAGCAGGTCGTTGAAAAACAAAACTCTGTCGGGGTTGCCAAGCTCCTTGATCGCCTGTTCGTACTTTGCGACAACATCGTCGGGACCTTCGCCCGGCATGAGCGTGACGGCCTTGAGATTTTCGCGCTTGCCGAAAATCATTTCGCACGATTGCACAATGCCCGGCGCAAATTGCCCGTGAGTGCCAACGATAATTCCAAACATCTGCACGCCTCCTCGAAAAAATCTTTAAATATACCCGCGTAAATTCTAACAGTTTGCGAAAATTTATCAGCTGTAATCCGTCACGAAAAAAATTGCCCGCCCGTGACGATTGATTTTGCGCGCCGTGACATTTGTAATTGCAAATTTCGTTCGTGAAAATTGTTTGTACGTCAAAAAACAAAACGCTTGACTTTTTGTCCAATCGGTGTTAAGGTTTAGCACCGAAAAGAGGTGAACGACTTGGCGGAAGAAAAAAAGCTCGTCGTCAACAACGAAGACGGCGACGAAGCCGAGATAAATTTGCAGATGAATAACCCCGCCGTCGACGAAACGCCCGAAGAAATTCCCGACGCGGCGGCGCAACTTGAACAGTTACAGGCGGAATTGAGCGCCAAGGACGACAGACTTGTACGGTTGCAGGCGGATTTTGACAATTTCCGCAAACGCACAGCCAAAGAAAAATCCGAATTGGCGGCGGTTATCGAACAGGCGTTCTTGAAAGACTTGTTGCCGTTGCTTGACAACTTGAGTCGTGCGTCCGAAGCGGCGGAAAATAACGAAGCGTCCGACGTTGAAACTCTGCGCAAAGGCATCGAGATGATCAAACAAGAAACCGTTGCTGTCATGGGCAAGCACGGGCTTGAACCGATTGACACGCAAGGCAAAATGTTCGACCCGAACTTTCACCAGGCGGTTGGCGCGGTGCAGGACGACACCAAAGCCGACGGAAGCATTGCCGCCGAACTTCAGCGCGGATACGTCGCACGCGGTCGCGTGATTCGCCCCAGCATGGTGCAGGTTGTCAACAATGCTTAATGCAAACGAAAATCCGGCCGTCATGGATGACGGCCGCAATCGCCTGTCGCATGACGCAGGATGCGTCATAGCAGGCGCGGTTTTCTTTGGTTACTTTCTTTGTCCGCACAAAGAAAGTAACGTTAAAGCACAACACACGAGAGGAGTAATTCATTATGAGTAAAATCATCGGTATAGATTTGGGCACAACCAACAGCGTCGTTAGCGTCGTCGAAGGCGGCGAACCCACAGTTATCACGAACCCCGAAGGCAGTCGAATCACCCCGTCCGTCGTCGGCTTCACCAAAGACGGTCAACGCCTCGTCGGTCAGCTTGCCAAACGTCAGGCAATCAGCAATCCCACGCGTACAATTTCGTCGATTAAACGTCACATGGGCGAAAGCTACAAAGTCACAATCGACGGCAAAGACTACACGCCGCAGGAAATTTCCGCGATGATTCTGCAGAAACTCAAAGGCGACGCGGAAGAATATCTCGGCGAAACCGTCACGCAGGCAGTCATCACCGTGCCCGCTTACTTCAACGACGCCCAACGTCAAGCGACCAAAGACGCCGGCACAATCGCGGGACTTGAAGTTCTGCGCATCATCAACGAACCGACGGCGGCGGCTCTTGCTTACGGTCTCAACAAAGACGAAGACGAAACGATTTTGGTTTTCGACCTCGGCGGCGGCACCTTCGACGTTTCGATTTTGGAACTCAGCGAAGGCACCTTTGAAGTCAAAGCGACAAGCGGCGACACGCACCTC
>JAFVBP010000286.1 GCA_017479925.1 Selenomonadaceae bacterium
AAGTTTGACGCAAAGATTTTTGTCGGTCGGGTGCGCGTAAACGATTTTGTGATTGCCGTCGCCCAAAAACAGTTCGTCGGTCAAGATGATTTTGTCCATGTGTCAATACCTCGTTCGTGGAGCGTGGTCGTCGCGGCTCGGTTCGGTGAAAGTTTCTTCGGGGACGGAACGCCGCTCAATCTGCGGAGTGTCGGAACTGCGCCTGTCGTCGGAACGTGTACGGTCGTCGTCGGAAGTGCGCCTGTCCTCGTAACGCGTGCGGTCGTCCTCGATTGAACTGCGCCTGTCCTCGTAACGGGCGCGTTCGTCGTCGGAAATGCCGTTTTCGTCTGTACGGCTGCGGTCGTCGACGGTACGTCTGTCATCGACGGAAATGCCGCGGTCGTCGGTACGCCTGTCGTCTGAGCGCGTGCGGTCGTCGTAAGTTTGTCTGTCGTCGACGGTTCGTCTGTCGTCTGAACGGCTACGATAATCGTCGGAAGTTCGGCGTTCGTTTACGGTCGTGCGGTCTTCCAAACGTCGGCGGCTTTCGCGACTTTCGCGCACGGGCTTGCCGATTGAATCGTCGTCTTCGGGCACGTCCCTTGCGCCGTCGGGAATTGAATTGCTGTATTCACGCGCCGCCCGCTCGAAACGTTCACGAAGCAACGGGTCGACGGTAATTCCCAACGCGTCGGCAACGGAGATTCGCAACAGTTCAACGTCGGGTATCCAATAGCTGATATCGTCGATGTACAGCGGATAGCCGGGCACCATGTCCGTTTCAAGCCCGTTTTGTTGAGCGGCTTTGAGTGCGCCCGCCACTTCCAAAAGCTGACGGAGCGACATGTCCGTTTCGACGGCGTCAATCACTTCGCGCAGAATTTTCGGGATACGCGGCACGATTTCGGGCGAGGTGACTTTGTCCAAACACGCCGCCATAAAAGCTTGCTGACGTTTGACGCGCCCGATGTCGCCTTCCGAATCACGATAGCGCACGTACGTCACGGCGGTTTTGCCGTCCATGTGCTGTTGACCGGGGTACAAGTCAATCACCAAGCCGCCGTTGTCGTCCCAGGGGTCTTCGTAAAACATGCGCTTTTCAACGTCGATGTCGACGCCGCCGATTGCGTCGATGATTTTGACGAAGCTGTTCGTGTCAATCATTATGTAATGGTCGATGTCGATGCCCAAGAAATTTTCAACGGTCGATTCAGCCAACTCGACGCCGCCGTAAGCATAAGCCGCGTTGATTTTGTCGTAACCGCGTCCGTAAATTTTTACGCGGGTATCACGCGGGATTGACAGCAACGTCGCCTGATCAAGCCGCGGGTCAACCGTCGCAATCATGAGCGTATCGGAGCGTCCGACGTCGTCTTCGCGTTTGTCAACGCCCATAATCATAATCGTCGCTTTGTCGCGCGCCTTTATGAGTTCCTCGGTCGTGTCGTCTGCGGTTACGACTTTGCGACGCGGTTTGTCGCTGTCGAACAGGCTTGATTCGGCGAACATTGCGCCCGCGACAGCCGCGCCGATAAAGCACACGACCAAGAGGATTATTGACCAAATGCCGGTTTTCGGCTTCGGATTTTCGTTGTTGTCCAACGCGCCACCTCCAAAATCAATGCGTAATGCGTAATGCGAAATGCGTAATGAGTGATTTCCGTAAGTTGAATAATCGTCGCGCCGTGAAGTTTTGACGAATTCTATCACGCGAAATTTTGACGCGCAATAAAAAGTTACCGCCCGCGCCGCCGCTTTACTTTGAGCCGACGATTAACTATCATTGACGAAAACTTTTTGGGACGGTGCCGACATGAAGACCGTAACTTTTTGCGCAAGAGATTTCCGCGACCTGTTGACTTACCGTGACGCGTCCGACCGTGCCGCTCAACCCGAAGCCGTCATGCGCGACATTTTGGGCAGCGATTACGTGCAGGATTTTTTGTACCGCAAACTGCACTTCTACACCGACCGCGACGAAGCTTTGACGGCTCCGATTGTCGGCGAAACGGGCATTGACGGCTTGCGGCTCGATTTCAATTTCGGCTTGAGGCTTGACGTGCCGAGTGGCAATTTCCGCGTGAAAATCGGCGAAGTAGGCGGACAAACTTTCCTCGACGAAAAACTTTCCGACGTGCGGCTTGTGTCTTACGAAAAAAATTTCATACGCTGGACTGTCGAAGTTTTCAGCGGCGACGAAAAAATTTTCGCTCACACGCTTGATTTGGAAGCTCAGCCCGTGACGATTGCCGTGCGCTTGAAGGCTTTGGGCGACGTGATTTCGGTTTTGCCCGCCGTCGCCGAATTCCAAAGGCGTCACCGTTGCAAGCTGTCGATTCTGTTGCCGAAATATCTGCGTGAATTCGCAACCTGCCTGTATCCCGAATTGACCTTCGTCGACGCGCTGAACTTCGACGCTTACGCGACGTATTTTTTGACGATGTGTATCGGCGAATGTCCCGGCGTGCCCGTTGACGTGCGCAACATGCCGATGGAACTTGTCGCGTGCAGGATTTTGGGCTTGAGCAACCGTGCGCCGAAGCCGAAGTTCAAGCCGACCGCGCCGCCCGTCACGAATTCACCGTACGTTTGCATTGGCGTTCAAGCGTCGCTCAATCGCAAGTGTTGGCTTTACCCGCACGGCTGGGATATCGTCGTCGATTACCTGAAAAGTTTGGGCTACCGCGTCTTTTGTATCGACAAGGATTCTTCGGAGACTTCCGACGGCATGACGATTCGCAAACCGTCAAACGCCGAAGATTTCACGGGCAACTTTTCGATTCTGCACAGGGCGAACATGTTGCACGGCGCGGAATTTTTTGTCGGCTTGTCGAGCGGTTTGGCGTGGCTTGCCGACGCGGTGAATTGTCCCGTCGTGATGATTTGCGGCTTTTCGCAGGATTGGTTTGAGTTTGAAACGCCGTGGCGCGTCGCCAATCGCTTGGTGTGCAACGGTTGTTTGAACGATGTGCGCGTCGATTTCGTCAGCGAAGGTTGTCCGTATCACGCGAACACGTCACGCGAATTTGAATGTCAGCGAAAAATTTCGCCGCGACAGGTTATCGACGCGATTGAACGATTGATTGTCGAGCGGCATTTGACGCCGCCCGCGTTGCGCTGAATGTTACTTTTCTTTTGGCGCAAAAGACCCGCTTTAAAAGCGGGGGAACAATTTGTTAGCCGATTCGCCAATCGAAGCGACAACGTTAAACCAATTGGATGCAATGTCCACGTTGCCCAAAAGAAAACATCCCGCGGGTGATACATCCTGTATCAACCGCGGGCGGCCGTCATCCATGACGGTCGGAATTACGCATTACGCATTAAGCATTACGCATTGAGTTGACTGCAGGCAGGAAAATTTTCTTCGCCGTCAAAAGTTTACGTCGCGTATCGAAAGGAGAGTGAACGCCGTGATTTATCGCGAACTTGGTTCAACGGGCTTGAAAGTCAGCGAAATCGGCATTGGTTGCGAAGGTTTCGCCGAGGACAACTGTCGCATGACGCAGAAACTTTTCGACGCGGCTGAACTTGCGGGCGTGAATTATTTCGACCTGTACACGTCCAACCCCGCCGTGCGAAAAGCCGTCGGTGAGGCTCTGCGCGGGCGTCGCGACAAATTTATCGCGCAGTCGCACATCTGTTCCGTGTGGCAGGACGGGCAGTATAAGCGTTCGCGCAGGTTGTCGGAAGTCAAAGCCGCATTCGAGGATTCGCTTGAGCAGTTGCAGACCGATTATATCGACGTTGGCACGATTCATTACTGCGACGCGTTTGACGATTGGCACACGATTGAGACGGGCGGCATTTTGGATTACGTGCGCGAATTGAAGTCCGCGGGCAAAATTCGGCATATCGGCATGAGCAGCCACAATCCGCAAGTCGCGTTGAAGGCCGTCGAAAGCGGCGCGATTGAAATTTTGCTGTTCAGCGTCAATCCGTGCTACGACCTGCTTCCCGCGTCCGAAGATGTCAACGAACTTTGGAACGAGGCGAATTACGCGGGCAACTTGACGAACATGGATCCCGACCGTCAGCGGCTGTACGAGACCTGTCAACGGCGCGGTGTCGGCATTACCGTCATGAAATGTTTCGGCGGCGGTGACTTGCTTGACGCCGAGCTGTCGCCTGCGGGCGTTGCGTTGACGGCGCACCAATGCATCCACTACGCGCTTAGCCGACCGGGTGTCGCCTGCGTTTTGGCGGGCGCGCATTCGGTTGACGAATTCAATCAATCCGTCGCTTACGAAGACGCTTCCGACGCCGATAAAGATTTCGCGACGACCTTTGCGACGTTCCCGAAAATCAGTTGGCAGGGTCATTGCGTCTACTGCAGTCACTGTGCGCCGTGCGTCAAGAAAATCGACATCGCGTCCGTGACGAAGTTTCTGCACTTGACGGAGGCTCAAAAGTCCGTGCCCGAAACCGTGCGCGAACATTACGCGGCTTTGAAACATCACGCGGGCGAGTGTATTCAATGCGGCGCGTGCGAAACTCGTTGCCCGTTCGGCGTCAAAATCCGCGACAACATGAAACGTGCGGCTGAAGTCTTCGGTTACTGAGGAGGCGATTCACATGTTTGAAGACGGCGCGAAAC
>JAFVBP010000287.1 GCA_017479925.1 Selenomonadaceae bacterium
AATTGCACGTATTCTTTGACCGCCGCGACGAAGTTGGTAAAACCGCCTTTGTAGCCCGCCGCAGTAAGTTTAACGTCAACGCCGTCATTAATCGCCGCGAAAAAATTCATGTCGGTTTGACGGAAAGCGAATCATTTCAACGCGTAGTAGCCGCCGCCTTCAAGGAATTGCACGTATTCTTTGACCGCCGCGACGAAGTTGGTAAAACCTCCTTTGTAGCCCGCCGCGGTAAGTTTAACGTCAACGCCGTCATTAATCGCCGCGAAAAAATTCATGTCGGTTTGACGGAAAGCGAATCATTTCAACGCGTAGTAGCCGCCGCCTTCGAGGAATTGCACGTATTCTTTGACCGCCGCGACGAAGTTGGTAAAACCGCCTTTGTAGCCCGCCGCAGTAAGTTTTTTCGTGTCGGCTTCAGTGAAACTTTGATACTTGCCGCGAAGTTCGTCGGGGAAGTCGCAGTAAGTGATTTTCATCTTCGAGTTCATGGCGTCAATCATGGTTTTGCCGACTTCGTTGTAAGTGTGCGCTTTGCCCGTGCCGCAGTTGTAAATGCCGCTTGCGACGGGATTGTCCAGGCACCACAGATTGACTTTGGCAACGTCCTTGACGTAGACGAAATCGCGTTTCTGTTCGCCGTCGCCGTAGCCGCCCGAACCGCGGAACAATCTGGGGCCGCCGCCGAGTTTCATGCGCTTGTAGATCTGATAGAAAATCGATGCCATTTTACCTTTGTGGCTCTCCTGCTGACCGAAAACGTTAAAGTAGCGCAAGCCGATGATTTTGCTTTTGGACTCGCCGATAAACTGTCGAACGTAGCGGTCGAACATCAACTTCGAGAACGCGTAGGGATTGAGCGCACTTTCGCACTCTTCGGATTCGCGAAAACCTTTTTTGCCCGCGCCGTAAACCGAAGCACTTGACGCGTAGATAAACGCAATTTCCTTGTTGATACAGAACTTGAGCAGTTCCTTGCTGAAGTCGTAGTTGGTTTTCATCATGTAGTTGACGTCGTATTCCATTGTGTCGGAGCAGGCACCTTCGTGAAAAATCGCCTCAATGTCAAGCCCGAAGAAATCGCTGTACATGAACGTCTTAAAGAAGTCGTCCTTGTGCTGATAGTCGATAAATCGAAGCCCGATTAAGTTTTTGAACTTGTCGCCGTTGCCCAGGTCGTCGACGATTAAAATGTCCGTGCGTCCGCGTTCGTTCAGTGCCCGAACAATGTTGCTGCCGATAAAACCTGCGCCGCCCGTCACGATAATCATGTTGCTCATCTCCTTAATCTGTCTCGTTGCTTTAACGTTTGCAGGATCTACTTTCTTTGACCGAGCAAAGAAAGTAGCAAAGAAACTCGCGCCTACGCGGCGGGCGAGGCTTACCGTCTCGTCGCCGAAATGTTATCGCTCACACCTGCCCGTTCGCAAGTCAAATGTTTGGTCGCAAGCTGTCCAACGTTGTCGCTGCGGTCAACCGCCTCGGCGTCGCATGATACATCCTGTATCATACGCGACGCAAGGCCGTCATCCATGACGGCCGAATAACGGTTGCTATCGACGCGTCAGTCTTCCTTGACGTAGCGGATATATTGTTCGCCGATTCGTTCGCGGCATTTGTCGACGACGGGCGTCAAAAGTTTTAAAGCTTCGTCGTGAGTTTTCGCCGCCGCCGTCACGCGAATCAAACAGCCGTCCTCTTTGGCGTAGGTGGCGACGGTCGGATTGACGCCGTCGAGCAGTTCCGCCAACCTGTCGGCAACGGGCGATTCGCCGACGATTGAAATCGGCGCGTCGTGCTTGCTTAAACATTTGATGATTATCGACACGAGAACTTTGTCGCTTTTGCCGCTCAAGTAAATGTCGCAACACTCCTCGAACATCGGTTGCATTTCGTGCGGCGGACCGGGCAACAGGATACAAATTTTGCCGTCGCGCTCCATGACGCATCCGGGCGCGGTGCCGTGATGATTGTACAAAATCAGCGATTCGGCGGGCACAATCGCTTGTTTTCGCATACCGTCCGACAGCTTGTCGAAGCCGCGAGCTTTGGCGCGTTCCTGCAAAAAATTTAAGACGGTCTCGTCGACTTTGGGACGCTTGCCGAAATATTCCATGAGCATTTCTTTGGTCAAGTCGTCTTTGGTCGGACCGAGACCGCCCGTCATAATCACGGCGTCCGCACGCGAATAAGCCACGTCCAGCGCAGATTTGATTCGAGCGGGATTGTCGCCGACGACCGTTTGAAAGTGGCAATCCAAGCCCAAATGCGCCAACCTTTGAGCCAGATATTGCGCGTTCGTGTTGACAATGTTGCCCATCAAAATTTCCGTGCCGACGCTGATAATTTCCACAACCATTTCAATCACCGCCGAAAAATTTTTAGTCAAAACAACGGCGCGATTATATCATGCGTCAACCGAAATAACAAAAAATTTTTCGTTCGTCGACACACAAAAAAATCGCCCTCCCGCAACGGGAAGACGACGGATTTTGTTTAAATCACTCAAAAAGTTTTTCAAGCAGTTTTTCAATTTTTCGGACGGTATCGGGGTCTTCCCTGTAAATCAGAGCGAGCAAAATCAAAGCTACGATTTGCGTTTTGAGTTGATTGTACAGTTGGTCGAATGTCGCGTGGTCACCTTCAAGAAGAAGAGGCACGCTAATCGGCGGCCGAACTGCGATTTGCAGATACTCCAGCCAACCGTAGCTTTTGAAGTTGTATCGTTTCAACTTTTCTATGACGGTTTCTTCGTCTTTAGGTGATTTTCTGACGCTTGGAACGCCGAGCTTTTGAAGTTCCGCAATGCAATCTTCGGGCGACATTGAAGGGCGATAAACTTCCGAAGCCGTGACGTCGCGCAGATAATCTTCAAGCCCTTGACGCGTGCCGGGATACTCTTTGATGTAGACAAACAATTTCTGCTGTTTGCTGTTGAGTCGAACCCAACGTTCAAAGTGGAATTCAAATCCGCACTTCGAATAATAATCGATGATGACGTCGATATACTTTCTGTTGCGAAACAACTTCCAAAGAAATTTTTCGTTGAACCAATAATTCTTGATGCCGACAACCACATTGATAACGTCTTCGCGCAAATCTTCATGCCAATCAATCCCGTTGATATGAAGATTGTCCCATGTATCCGATTTGACGCCGACGAAAAGGCAATTGTTCGCCCTGTTAACGGTCGCTTGAAGGGTAATGCCGAGTTGACTTTCGACTTGCAGGAGAGCATTCGAGCAAATTTGTCGCCAACGAACATCCACGTTTGAACCCAGTTGAGCAATGATAGCCGGAACCATGCGCACCACCTCCGAAAAATTTTTCGCTGAAGAAATTTCCTGCGACGACCTTGACTTGAGCGCGACGCAAGAAACGCCGTCAAAGTCGCCGAGCCGTCGAAAAGATTTCGCCGATTAATCGACGCCGACGACCTCTGAACTTCAACGTGATTATAAGTTATCATGCAGTGATTTTCAAGCGTTCGCAAAAAAAAATCGGTCGCTTTAAAAACTGCGGAACTATTGGCTGACTCGTTCGCTATTCAAAAGTTGCCGTTGAACCTTAACTTTGTTGCACGAAAAAACGCCCGCCCGTTTTCGGGAAGGCGTTGAATTTTTCGCTTAATATTCGGATGTCAGTCTTTCGACAGGTCTGCGCCGTCTTTGAGCCAGCTCATCATGCCGCGAAGTTTCTTGCCGACGATTTCAATCTGATGTTCGGCGTGAATGCGACGTTGAGCCAAAAAGTTCGCACGACCCGCCGCACGGTTTTCGACGAGCCAGTTGCGGGCAAAGGTGCCGTCCTGAATTTCGGACAACGCTTTTTTCATTGCCTGCTTGACTTCGGGCGTGATGATTTTCGGACCCGTGGTGTAGTCGCCGTATTCGGCAGTGTCGCTGATTGAGTAGCGCATCTTCGCCATGCCGCCCTCGTATATCAAATTTGTTATGAGCTGCATTTCATGGCAACATTCAAAGTATGCAATTTCGGGTTGATAGCCCGCCTCGACCAAAGTTTCAAAGCCGGCTTGAATCATGTGAGTGAGACCGCCGCAAAGCACGCACTGTTCGCCGAAAAGGTCGGTTTCGGTTTCTTCCTTGAAGGTCGTTTGGATGACGCCTGCGCGGGTGCCGCCGATTCCGCGTGCGTAAGCGAGCGCAATGTCGAAGCAGTTGCCCGTTGCGTCCTGTTCAACCGCGAAAACGTCGGGAACGCCGCTGCCTTCGACGAACGTGCGACGAACGATATGACCGGGTCCTTTCGGCGCGACCATGAACACGTCGACATCTTTGGGCGGAACAATTTGGCGGAACGTAACGTTGAACCCGTGGGCGAAGGCGATTGCGGAACCTTTTTTGAGATTGGGCGCGATTTCGTTGCGATAAACGTCCGCTTGTTTTTCGTCGGGAATTAATACCATCGTGATATCGGCGATTTTGACGGCCTCGGCGACGGTCATAACTTTCAGACCTTGGCTTTCGGCGACTTTCCACGATTTGGAACCCTCATAAAGCCCCACAACGACATTGACGCCGCTGTCGCGCAAATTCAAGGAATGTGCGTGCCCCTGCGACCCGAACCCGCAAATTACGACAGTTTTGCCGGTCAAGATGTCAAAATTGACGTCAGCATCGTAATACACTTTTGCCATCGATTGTGAACCTCCGTAAAAAAGCATTTGTGGAATCCGCGACGAATATTATCACTTGCCGCCGCCGTTTTCAAGTGCTTTTTTCCGACGTGCCCAAGCAGCCTTCAGTGCATCTGAAAGTTTTTGGCGGGTTTCGGGCGAAAGCGGTTTGCCTTTAAGTGGTGACGGCTTGCCTTTTTTGG
>JAFVBP010000288.1 GCA_017479925.1 Selenomonadaceae bacterium
GCGGAAATCGGACACGTCGGCGGCACGACCGAAAGCCCGACCGAAATGGCTGAAGTCGAAACGATTTACACCCGCGTTGACGAGGCGGCGGCGTTCGTCGAAAAAACCGGCGTCGATTCGCTGGCAGTTTCAATCGGCACGAGCCACGGCGTCTATAAAAACAACAAAAATCCCGAACTGAACTTCACGCGCCTCAAAGAACTTGCGGCGGCTGTTCCCGTCCCGCTGGTTTTACACGGCGGCAGTGGCACGGGCGACGACAACTTGAAACGCGCCGTCCGCGAAGGCATCACGAAAGTCAACGTCTTTACCGAATTCACGACCGCCGCACGCGACGCCGCAGTTGAAGTTGTCCGCAACGAGACGCTCAAAAGTTACATGCGCGTGCAACAGGCCGCCGACGAAGGCATTCGCAACGTCCTGCGCCACTACATTAAATTGCTGACCAAGTAAGTTTTCCCATAACCCGACAGTTTCGCCCGCCGAACAAGCGGGTGATTTTTTTTAATGCGTAATGCTCAATGCGTAATGCGTAATTGGCACGGTGCCGACAGTTGCCGTTATCCGGCCGACATGGATGTCGGCCGCCGCCGCGTATGATACAGGATGTATCATGCGGCGCAGATGACTCTCGGCTTTCGACAACCTGAGTGGTACCAATGCTGTGCTCTCCGCAGGAGTGCCCGAACTGCAATTAGTAATTAGCAATGCGTAATGCGTAATGTTTCGGTTGCGAGGCACTCAACAAATTGTTCCCCCGCTTTTAAAGCGGGTCTTTTGGGCACGCAAAAGAAAGTAGATTTCAACAACGCCCGTCGTGCGAAACGACAATCGAAGCGATGCCGCAACGGTCACCGACAGCCGACAAAAAAACCGCTCCCGAATTTGGAAGCGGCTTTTTGTTTGTGCACAAGCTCATTGAAAGTCGAGCATGGTTTTATCTTTGCCCGCGAAACTTTCAAAGTCGTCAACAAAATGTTCGACGGCAGAATCAATCGCGGAGTTGTTAATCATCGCGTAAAAAATTTCGGGCGCAAGCGTCGCGGCACCGACACCGCACTTGCACAGCTCCAGAAGTTGTTGAGCGTTCTTGAAACTTGCGGCAATAATTTCGGTCTCCATTATGTTGGCGGAGAAAATTTCTTTAATCTCACGCGTGACGCGAATACCGTCGAAGCCCATGTTGTCTATTCGGTTGACGTAAGGCGCGACGTAAGCGGCACCGCATTGACCCGCGACGAAAGCTTGAAGCGGCGTGTAAACAGCCGTCGCCGTCACGAGAATTTCGCTGGTCTCAAGCAAAGTTTTCATCGCCTTGAAACCTTCGGGCACGGCGGGAATTTTCACGAACGTATTCGCGCCCAAAATGTCGGTGATGTGCCGCGCCTCGGCGACAATATCATCTGCACGGCGACTTACCGCCTGGACGTGAAGGTCGGCCTCTTCGCTGATAAGTGAACGAATTTCCTTGAGCGTGTCGAACGGATTGCCGCCGATTTTGGCAAGAATTGTCGGATTTGTCGTCACGCCCGCGACGGGGAACAGTTCGCAAATTTTTTCAATCGCGTCAATATGCGCGTCGTCAATCAAAAGTTTCATGACAGTCATCTCGAATCATTTCACGGGATCCAAGCTGATGTTGGTGATGATTCGTCCGAGGCGTGCGCTGGTCAGGAAGTTCAACGCCCATTTGAACGCGACGGTCATGTTCGTGTAAAAGCCCGCCAAACGAATCAAATGCACGACCATCCACGCGCACCAGGCGAAAAAGCCGGTCATGTGCGGTTTGCCGACGACCGCTTCGCCGCGACCGATTGTCGCCATTGCGCCGAGATCTTTGTAAACGAATTTTTCGAGATTGGTGTCGCCCTTGATGAGTTTCATAATGTTTTTGTGCGCGATTTTCGCCTGTTGAGTGGCAACGGGCGCGACCGTCGGCAACGGGCGTTTCATGTCGCCATGCATGAAGGCGGCGCAGTCACCGATAGCGAAGACGTTTTTGTTGACAGCTCCGCGAACCATGAGGTTTTCCTCAATCCAGATGCGACCGTCACGCGCACATTCGCCGCCGCAATGCGCCATCATGTCGACGGCACGCACGCCCGCCGCCCAAATGACGGTTGTCGTCGGGATTTTCACGCCGCTTTTGAGCGTCAAAATATCGCCGTCATAATCGACAACCTGCGTGTTGAGCATGACTTCGACGCCTTTGCGTTCAAGGACTTTGACGGTGTGCTGTTGCAAATCTTCGGGCAACATCGGCAAAAGACGCGGCGTCGCTTCGATCAGCTTGATACTCACGTCGTTGAAGTCAAGCAGGTGGAATTCTTTTTTCTGGATGGCAATCAGCTCGGCAAGCGCGCCTGCTTCCTCGACGCCGGTCGGACCGCCGCCGACAACGACGAACGTCATGCGTTTCTTGCGGTCTTCGGGCGTGCGATACGGTTTTTCTGCGCGCTCGAATTCGTGAATGACGTGGTTGCGAATGTGAACCGCCTCTTGCAACGTCTTCATGCCGAAAGCGTGTTCTTCGACGGTTTTCATGCCGAAAAAGTTTGTCGTCGCGCCCGCCGCCAAAACCAAGTAATCGTAGGGAATTTCGCCGTGATTGGTGATGACGACATTTCGCTCCTGGTCGACGCCGCGCACTTTTGCCATGTACAGGTTGACGTTTTTGTTGTCGCGGAAGAATGAACGAATCGGGTAAGCAATTTCGCCCGTCTCCAAAACCGAAGTCGACACCTGATACAAAAGCGGCTGAAACAGGTGAAAGTTATGGCGATCAATCAACGTGACTTCGACGTTTTCTTTGGCGAAGAGCTGACCGATTTTGATTCCGCCGAAGCCGCCGCCGACGATTACGATTTTGGGTTTGCCGTTGGACATTGTGGAAACCTCCTAAACTTTGATTGCAGTGAAATTTTTAACTTAACGGGCTAAAACTTTTCGGGTTGCCGTCCCGTCGTTGTCTTCGCGTATGATAGCATAACTAAGCCCGTTTGCAATAGCAGAACATATTTTCTTTTGTCGCC